>NZ_CAPDXS010000031.1:0-36431 GCF_948601915.1 uncultured Acetatifactor sp.
CTATCATGGACATAATAGCCTCCCCCATAAGTCCTAATGACAAATTTTCCGGCATGCCAACTATGGCTACACGATCAAGCAGCACATTTCTAAATTCACATGATGTTTCAGGAAGCAATACACAGTCATGACAAGCTGCATAGTTTAACGAATGAAAACCCTGCTTTCTTGCATTGCTGCAGAATGGATCCGCGCTACACCATTGTGCTTTTCGAAGCATATTTTTCAATACTATTCGCATACGTTCAGAATCACTTGCAATACTTATCAGCCCTCCAAGACTGCCTTCTGAATCTGCCACAGCAAGGTAAATCAATACTCCTGCCATTTTAGGCCTGTCCGAGTCATCCATATATGTACTATAGATTTTCTCCTTAATAGAAGATGCACTATAGCCACAGTCGTTAGCAAGTTGCCTAATCAATAAATGCGCAAAAGTATGTAGTGCGACATATTGCGGGGAAAATCTTGTATTTTCCAAAAAGGATTCCGCCAATTCCATTTCCATATCCTGGTATCTATCCCCTACCAACTCTACCCAGGCTGAAAGAACATCCTGATTAAATTTAAAAAAAATGCCCTCACCAAGCTGTTTCACAGCTGGTAGCCAATTTTTCTTCACTACAGATAGCGGTGCCAGGCAGCCACTCCGCAATTCACCATTCCAAGGGCTGACACGCGTAAAGCCTATCAATGCATTAATAACCGTAAGCTTATCTATGACTGTTATGGAGTCGAAATATCGTTCAAAATCATCTGGCACCCTTACCTCACAAGCAACATATTCATCCTCATTAACCATTTCTCTACATAACACATCATATTCGGCTGCTAATATATCTGCTTCTGACTGTACCTTTGCAGAATTCTTCTGTTCCTTTACAAGCTTGTACGCAGCTAACAAATCGGTGGCAGTACAAGACTTCTTTACTCTGGATAGGATTCTTCTATTTATAAAATCCAACATTGCCTGATCACCATATCGAGACCATGCTGTCAGTTCACCATATTCAGCTTCGACAAGCTGTATCTCCTCCCTGCTCCAAGGCGGAATTGTAAGAGCACTGATAGCTACCGGGAAATAAACACTTGAAGAGGAACGAAGCCTGGCAGTCATTGTTTCATTGCATTCAGATTGATAGTCCTTACCAAGATGGGGATATCTTCCAGAACATCTATATCCATTTTCGCCAGCAAATGCATTCTTCGAGAATGCATTTGCCATACTACGCCATGCTTGGCAGTCGTCACATTTAACAAACAGACTGTCAATGTCACTTCTGTTGTCGATATTAAACATAGTAATACGTGGATTCTTGCTTTTTGTACATTCCTTACCGTGATGTACCCACCATGAATACGGAAAATCTTCTATATGTCCGTTTGGACACACAATAACAAATCGTGATGCGACAAGATGCCCTCCACAAGGCTTATTCGTTTTTGACTCACTTGGCATAAAGCATCTATGTTTTCTTCGCTGATTTCTTAATTCCCCAGCATCAATAATATGTTTGCAGACAGGGCAATAAAGTTTTCTTGGAAATATGAATGATTCTATGTCCTGGCTCTTAATAAAGTTTACATTAACTGCTGTTTTGGGTGCAAGAAAGTATTCCACCCCAGTTATCATTTGCAGATTATTATTGAAAAGCCGCCGTACTTCCCAATCTTCATCAGAATCCCAATTGTCCGTGCCTGCCACCATAACAGTATCCTGCACAAAGTCAATAATCGAGCCAATGCCAAATGTTGAAAGCAATTGACACTGCCGTACTTCTCCTGCAATCTCTGCTCTTTGCTTTTTCCCGAATATACGTGGCATAAAGCTCACCTCCTGAAATATATGTTCACAGAATAATCAACATTTCTAAGCGAGTTCAAGATTTTGGGAATTCCCGGCTCCGAGCCTTCCTCCGCTGAGGCCAAAAGGCTCGGAGATTCATTGTAACCCTTATAGCACAATGTATTACGATTTTCTGCTGCAGCTTCCTCCCAGTCCTGCGAAAAATTATGTAGCATCTCAACAGCCGATTCAACATTTGAGGGCATTATTTCTGCAACCCGCTTTGTAATATAATCCTGAATTCTCTGAATCTCCAAATTATCACTACTGAAATATCTTGCTGTGTCATTTCCAGCTAACGATGGAATTGTCAATCGCACTAATGCCACAAAAATGCAATGTAACGCTTTTTCCATTGCCCTTAAGGAGAAAGGTGTAACACTTGTAGCTTCAACATATCGATAAAAAGATTTGTGGTAATATCCAAATTGTTCATAATGAGACTTATCTCTTGATCGCATATTATTATACATTGTCAGCACCACCCCTGGGCATTGCCTCCCCACACGACTCGTTGCCTGAATATATTCAGCATTACTCTTTGGTTGATTATAAACTGTCATAACACCAAGTCGGTCAATATCGATTCCTACTGAAAGCATATTAGATGAAAGGACATAAGAATAGCAGCCAGGCTCATTATACTTAAGCATGAGCTGCTCAAGCGTATCTTTAATCTCTCTCGATGCTTTCCGGCTTGTCAACTCAGAATACTCAAAAACCTTCACATCCGCTGGCTTAATTCTATATATATCCGCTTCTTTCCAGAATGTTCGGGCAATCAAATTGCGGATATGTGTATATATACGATCTTGAATAATGGTAGAAGTCGCTCCAAGGTCTCTAAGTGCATTAAAATACCCAACCGTTGTAAAATATTGGTCTACAACGTTTTCATCTCTTCCCTGCTTAATGAACAATACTTTTACAAAAAACAGAACCGCATACACACGTATAAATAAGTCCGCAATACTTCCACCCATTTCACAAAGTCCTATATATGTACGCGCAGGCCTCTTATCAGCATCTGCTTTTATGGCAAAAAAGGAATCATCATAGCCAATTCCGGCAGGAGGGAATTGTATACTTTTTCTATTATAAAGATTCTTAATCTGCTCTCCTGCATTCTTTACCGTTGCGGTTGATGCAATTATTTTAGGACGTTTACCGCTTCTTTCACATAAATAATCTATTGCGATTTCGTAAATTCCAGCCAAAGATCCTAATGGGCCAGAAATCAAGTGCAATTCATCTTGAATAATGAGTTCCGGAGGCAAAACTCCTTCTCCAAACAAATAACGGGAATTCTCCTCCCATGCGATTCGGGCAAATTTATCGATTGTGCTAATCAATAGAGTTGGGCGCACACGATATATGTCCTCATCGACTAGATATATCGGCACTCTATTATGAAATTCACAGTCCGGGTTGTCTGCACAGCGAATAGTCAGTCCCTGATTTGTTATCTCATACCCATTTAAATCGATTTTTCTACCGCACCAAGGACATCTTGTGACCTGAACCGGATTCCCATCATATATGTTCTCATGTGGATTATCCCTAAGCTTTCGTATAACCTCCTGTGCCTGCATGATTCTGTTAGGGGTCATGCTGTTTCCAATCCACAAGCCAATATTTATCTCATCACCACCAAGCCCCTCCACTCTGCGAATATATTCACATGCACATATCAAAGCCGCAGCCCTCTCAAACTGTTGAATTGTTAGTAGCCTGAGTGTATACCGCATAATAACAGTAACTCCTCCCGAAATAGTTTTTTCGGTTAAACGCCTATAAAAAATCGTAAAAGAAGCCACCCCAAAATAAGCTTCTGTTTTTCCTCCACCTGTTGGAAACCATAAAAGGTCTACATCATCCCTAAACTCGCTTTCAGCATCTACAATGTCAGGAATAATCTGCAAAATATAAGCCAGCTGAAACGGATACCATTTTACATCTCCCGCAACCATCCGCTTTGTCCTAACACGCTGAAGCAGCATGGAACGGTTCATTAGGCAAAATGCTTTCCATGCGTCATCATTTTTTTCCAATAAATTAATTCCTTTTTTCAGTCTTAAAATGCATTCATCAATCCGACTTATTACTGTCCGTCCAGCATCGCGAAGTTTATCTTCTGACAATTCTTTGGTTTTATCCTTTTGATGCTCTCTCCATACTGCATATTCCGAGACAAACTCTTTCAATTTCTTACAAGCATCTACACGCATTGCTGTGTCCCAGTAAGCCAAACTCAAAATTTTTCCATTTCTGACTTCCCCAGGCATCATTTGATACACACGCTCTATCGGTAAAAAGCTGCTCGATACCTCAAAAACCTCTCCCTGTCTTTCAGAATAGAACACCGAGCAGCCATGACCACATGCAAAATTCATGACCTTGCGATACTGCATGCACACAATTTGTTCTTCCACGTCATTTATATCAGAATTACTTTGGTAAATCGGCTGTAACGCTTTAGATGAAAAAATCTCCAATTTACATTGAAAAATGGCACCGGTGCTTTGATTTATATTTTTTTGATTTGCTTTCACTGTATTCTGCGCAGTAATAGTTACCAACTTGCTTTCATCTTTCAAGACATGTCTTACTGTCAGAAATAATTCAAATCCCAACTCATCATTCTCAAGAACTTTCCGTGTTCCTGGAGTCGAGTTAACCTTTGTATTCGTTTCTATCAAAAATGGCATTCTTACAAAACGATGTATCAAGCGCCTCTCTCGTTTCTGTTCTTCATGGATATATTTTGCCCCAGAAAATCGAATCGCTAGAGTATTGGCAGATTTCGGCAATCTCAATGAAATTCCCATTGATGTGGGTTTATAGAGATTCGAATTGTGTATACAGTCATCCGCAGAAGCAACGATGTCTTCGACCTCCTCTCCATCTTCCATACGAGCCATTACTATCCCGTCTTCCTCTTCTTCCTTGCCAAATTTGGATTCTTCAGCCCTCAAAGGCCACAATATCCCACTCACATATGTATTCAAAGGCTCCACATTGTCTAAAATTTCTTCTTCGTCCACAGGACCAATCAAATCCCGCTTCAAAAATGAATATATATCCCCTACCGCATCATAGTAATCCTTATACCCTTTCTCCATATCCCATCCCTAACTCTTCTTATCCTATGACCATATGCCTACTATCATTCAAGCACATTTTTCGTTACTCATAAAACCAGTCAATTTTAGGAAAACCTGTCAATTTCAATCCCAGCCAAAATCGAGATTCCCTATAATAGGCATCGACCCCATCAGGAAAATGCCTTGGTATGATTGTTACAATATCAGCCACATAAACAGGTTCCAGACGCATAGGCGGTTTTGATCCAGGATATCTTTCGCGAACCACTCCGTACAGTTGCTCATGCATATTATATGCCAGATAGCCCACTATCACCCCCATATGCCTAATTTGATACCTTCTATCCGAGAATACTATTTCGACATCATCTCCTTTTTTTATTTTTTCAGCGATATATTCCTGTCTCTGCAGCGCACTAGAAAAATCTCCAATTACAAATCCTGATTCGTCAATATCCATAGGTAAACCCAAAACGACATTGCTACAGTGTTTCATAAGTTGCTTCGTCCATTTAACTCTCTTTCCTTTTAACTGCATCCACCGGGCATTGCATGTCATAGATCGACTTAATTCAACATTCTCTCTGCTCAACTTATATAAATTACTTTTCGCACGTGTACAGCCAACATACCAAACTCGTGACTCCTCTGTATTATCTTCTGAGGGCCTGAAACCATTGTCTATAAGATATACCGTGTCGAATTCACGTCCTTTTGCCTTATGTATGGTAGAAACCGTAAGTTTGTCACTTTTTCCATTTGTCAGTACCGCAGGAAGCCGAACGGATTCATCGCTCATAACCTGCACCAGTTTCTCAATCTCAACTGCTTCTTTCACATCTTCATATGCTGCTTCAGATAATACATCAAAAATTTCAGATGCTACATCCCTGTCATCTGCCACTCTTTCACAGTAACGATTCGAAAACTCTTTTCTCGTCATTACAACACCATGATAATCCCAAAAACAGTCCGCCATAAAACGATGCAACGATATAATATTTCCCCCACTGCGTAAAAGGATATGAGGTACCTTCTCCTTATTAAGTAAATGGCTCACGTATTCCGCCTCTCCATTATTACGACACAAAATGGCAGTCTTACCCTTAATTGTACTGAAATCAATTTGTTCTACAGCGCCTTTCAATTCAATTCGTCGAATCTCCTCTGCTATTATGCTATTAGCTCTCGCTGCATTATGACTTAATAATGCATGTCTAATTCGATTAGAAATAATGGCAAGACTTCTACTTTGCCTTTGATTACCTATTAATTCGTATTTTTTAACATCAACAGGCATTATTCTGCCAAGTTTTTTATAAAATTCCACTGAATTTATGCTGGCTCCGTCGTGACTTTCATAGTCATATATGGCTTGACATTTGTCCCCCAGCAAAAGGTAACCTCCCTCCAAAGCCCCCAGGATATTCAGCACCATCTCCGCTCGTTCATTAACGAGATCCTGTAGTTCATCCACTATGACATATTCAAAATTTGAAAAGTTTTCTTTGAGGAATTTCTCATTGAACAATCTTATTCTTGCATTATAGTCGAGAACTGTAAACTGTTCCTCTATCGCAACTAAATAGCTTGTCGCTAAAGAATCAAAAGTACATACATCGATATTTCTCGCAGCATAAGATAATGTACCATCTGACACTCCAGCCTCCAAGCGTGCCAGAATCTCATCTTTAGCTGCATTTGTATATACAAGCACTAGCAATTTAGATAGGTCTTCAACAAGGCAATTCCTGATTATATACTCAAGCCGTCTCATTACAGTATAAGTTTTTCCACTGCCAGGAGCAGCATTGACCAATATCCTGCTGCCTATATCATCTTCAATAATACAAAGAGGACTATCAATTTTCTTATATACATCTTTCGTAGCAAATGATTTTATATCTTCAATGATAAGTTTGGGCGCTATAGCTTCCTCTGATATTGGTTCTTCTGATATATCATCCTGGAATAAAGAATCAACATTTCCAAGCCATTCATATTTAAGCGGCATCTTGCCATCTGCATCATCATTTTCAACACGGTTAGTTACGGAAGTACGCACAAAATTGGAAGTTTCGCTACACTGCCTAAATCTGGGGCATGCAGAGTATTCACATCTGCCTACCCATACCAGACGTCCTTCCTTTCGAATCACTCCGTGTGTTGCTTCCTCATTTTTTGCATACGAACAAGAATTCCCCTTTGAACACATTTTTTCCTGCCAGTCAGAAAGCTTTATTCCGTCCGCTAAGCTGCCATATTGATTCTTCAGTCTCTGTAAAGCCACTTTCCCCCTTACCTGCTCCACAAATGCAGTATCGTAGCGGATGTTAGTATTTGTACGATTAAAAATATTGCTGGCTATAGTAATATTTGTCTTCATTGCCCTTTACCTGATTTTACTAGTCTATTTCACTGATGTCATAATGAAACGTCAATTGATTAATATCAACCTGCAGTTCTGGATTGCTTTTTAAATTGCCCATACTTGGGTTATGTATTCTGACTCTAGCTATTTGATCCTCCTCTATTTCAGCGCTCAGCGTAATCTGCTCATAAAGAAATCCTTTTGTCGGTATATTGACTCTTTCAAATATAGTGCTTCCATCACCATTCGTAAATATAAAATGAGCATCCTTGGCATCTTCTGTAAGGGAAAATGTTATAGCTTCTATCTTTGAGCCTACCCCATCATTACTAGCCTTAAAAATTGGAAAAACCGACCCATCACTTAAAAATACCCCAAGGGAATCGTTTAGTTTAAAATTACCTCCAATTATCTGCATGAGCGCAGCGCCCTCTGCGGTTGACCACTGTGGCTTATCTGGAAGAATAATATCAGCATCTGCAAAAACATGCATAATAGCCTTTTCATATGATGTCAAATTGCTGCTTCCCCCAACAATAACAACAGCCTCAATCCCTATAGGTGTTAGATTAGCCTTACCAAGAGCAATATCTATCGCCTTCAATATTCGGCTTCTAATAATCGGCTCTACTATGCCATAAAACCACTCTATGCTTAGAGTCAAACTTTTTGTCCCATATTCACCATAGCCATATACCGTTAAATCATAGTCGTCATCTGTCTCAGAAATCTCAATTTTAGCACGTTCACAACGTGCTACTAAAAGATCGCGGCTCGCCGAATCCATATCGTCAAAAGAAGTATTCCATCCCTTTCCCGCTTTTTTCACAATTTCAGCGTGTACATGCTTTGCCAATTCAATATCAATATCATCTCCACCTACTTGTTCTCCAAAAATCGATATTTCTGAAACAGAATTCTTCTTTAATTCCAAAATACTGATATCGAATGTACCGCCTCCCCAATCAAGAACCATAACCTTTGAATAAGCCTGCCCATATTTACGAGTCGAAAAATATGCAGCTGTCGATTCAGCCACAAAACTTTTCACACTTATTCTGGCTCTTTCAGCAGCAACACGCAATTCACGACGTGCCTCAGGTGTAAAGTTTACTGGAAAAGAAAAACCTGCTTCTTTAATCTCTATGCCATGAACACGAACTATATATTCTTTAATCGATTTCAAAAATTCTGAGGTAATATCAGTTGCAGAGTACCGCTTGGAACCAATTATAAATTCTTTATCTGTTCCGAGATATGTTTTCATCGAAGTAAATATCTCATACTCAGAAGACAACTGTTCTCGATGATTGCGAACTTCTCGTCCAAATTTTAAGGCACCTTTATTTTTCGGGATTGCTACAACGGAAGAAAAGGGATATTCTCCTTCTTCCCCCAAGTTAATGCACCGAATACCCTGCTCATCATTTAGTAGCTGAACTACAGATGTATTCGTAGTTCCAAAATTTATACCGATAAAACTCCCCTTGTCCATAAACTAATAATCCTCACTGGCAATCAATGCCGAATCTTTTCAACAGCTTGAATATTCTTGATAAAGTGGAACGATAGGCTTCAAACAAATCCTCTTCGTATGGCTTTTCCTTGCTTTTCACAAAATCCTCATAATCTAGTTTAAGCGCTTCTGAAATATCATTTTTAAGAGTCAGTATTTCCTGCTTTTTAGATATATCATCCATCTGCATAGACTTTCTTAAACGTTCTGTCAAGTCATCTATTTGTTGTTTTTGGTTTGTAAGCTCTATTTCCTTTTCTTTATCCTCATTTATAAGTGATAAAATCTTATTTTCTCTTTCAGCTATTCTACGGTTCATCAACAGCATTTCTTCATCTCGTTGTGCGAGTGCTGCTGTCAGCGCTTCAATGCATAACCGGTTCTCAGTTAGGACTTGCATCTTTACAAGAATCTCTTTTTGCGCTTTATCAATTCGTTTAATCGCGCTTTCCGTGTCATCAACTTTAAAAAATGTATTTTCCTCCAAGGAATCCTTTTTCTTGATATCATTTTCATCAACTATACTTTCTTTTGGCGATTTTTTGTGTTGATTTTCCTCTTTCTCCACTATCTCATTCTGCTGTATTTTCCTTGCTTTATTATTATTTAAATTATTCTGGTCTTCTATAGTTTTTAAAAATCTGTCCAATCGCATTTTATCCAATTCAGCGTATTTAATTTCTCTTTTTTCAATTCCTTCATATATTTTCTCTATATACTGCATTCCATTTTTATCCACTATAAGAGACTTAAAATTTTTTAGGCATCCATCTGCAAAAAAACCACCTTTATCGGACTTTTTTAATATACCACTTAGAATAGAAAATGAAATCTGATACTTTCCTTTAGTCGCAAGAGCAAGCATCGCAGATAATTCTTTATAATATGTCCTATCTGCCTTAAATTGACTGCTACTTATCATCGCTTCTACCATGTTAAGCACTTTTTCATCGACTACAACCTTTGAAAGCTTGTCAAAAAAATCACCACTCACAGAATAATGGAATTTATACAAATATCTTAGTATTTCATCATAATCATGATTCTTTATAGCTAATTGCGACAAGGCTTCAACTACATCTTCTCTGTCTTTTTTGCTTAGTTCTTTAGTTTTCTTTTCTAAAATATCCTCTAACATTTTGATTTCGTCCATTGTTCATCCTCCATCATCTAATTTGAAGCACATCAGAATCAAAACCACATTCTGAAAGTATATATTCACAACGCATCCTCAAATCATTAGCATCCCCACTAGTCTCCACATAAAACCCATTAGATAATTTTTTGCCTGCCTGAACCTGTTGTTCTTCCAAACTTAATATCGGATTGCCTGAAAGCATATATTGCTCCTTTATTCCTAAATGCGCCATTTTATAAGGTTTTTTTAAAATCATTGTCTCACATATTATTCCAATAACATCCTTCCAGTCTTCCATCTCATAGTACTTTTCAAATAAGTAAAATCCTCCTGGAAGCATTGTTGTTTGCGCATCCGCAATTTCATTGTCTTCTTGTTCGATTTTGCCCGGTTCTAGCTTTGTGACATCATCACCTTCTAATTTATCTGCCCTTCTATCAGTATTTTCTGATGAGAACAGTGTCACATACTGTGTTAAGTCAATCTCTTCCCTGTCTTCGGCATCCAGTAGCTGTGCCGTCATCTTACATGCCATCCATGAACTTTCAATCTCGGAATTTATACGATGCAAATCTTCAATCCACTTTCTTAACTGTTGGATTTTGCCTCTTGCATCAAGAGTTACTGCTGTTGCTTCGTCCATATCTTCAATATCTATAGCACTATAATAGCGCTTTTTTTGTTCTGTCTCCTCCTCATCCAAAAAAATAATAAGCTCATTGAGGAATTGCTTGAAGTTCAATGCCATATTGCTTTTCTCCTTTAAAAGTTATCCCTTTAAGAGCAGACTTCCCTTAGCCCATTAAATATCTTCTCGACATCTTATTCTATTATTCCTAATTCCTGGCAAAAAGTAAAGTGCTTTTTCAAAAAAGGAAAAATTTCTTCTGTTTCTTTCTTATACAGCCTTCTTATCCTTACAGCGAATTCAGTTTATAATTTCTTAAAAAACGCCTGTACTGCAGAATTTCGGTAAAAAATTAGCAGGCTTCTGAATCTATCTACAAAAGCCTGCCTGATAATTTTCAATATGTCCAGGGGCAACCCCGATTATCCTCTAAAGGCAATCCCGTATATCCTATGCCCATTTCTCCCAAAAACAAACAAAAAGCAAAATACACAAGATTACTCCCCAGCTGATGCAAACCGTATTAACACCTCAATCACTGCAATCCCACTGTTTTCAAGACTCTCTCTATCCCTATAACGAGAAATGACCTCATAGAAAGGATATTTCCTCTCTACAAGGTCATTTGAACTTAGTCTATTCCCTTTCTGGGACTATCCCAGATTGCCCTCACAGGCTATTCGAGTGTGCCTCGGGATAAAATTGATGTCAGATTGCCCCAAACCGCAGCGTCACCTTGAACAGATCCCCGTCAATCGTAATCTCCATCCTGCCGCCCTGGAGCTCCACCAGGCTCTTTGCGATGGACAGGCCCAGGCCGTTGCCCTCCATATGCCTGGATCTGTCGCCCCGCACGAACCGCTCCTCCAGCTCCTCCGTGGAGATGTCCAGCGGATATTTGGACATATTCCGGAAGATGATCGTCACATCCCCCTCCCGCTCCTCCACGCTTAAGTACACCCTGGAATCCTCCTGCGCGTATTTACAGATATTATTCAACAGATTGTCGAACACCCGCCACAGATGCCGTCCGTCCGCCATGATGCGGTCTGTCTCCTCAGGCTGGCGCACAATCAGATTCAGCCGCTTCTCCTCCATCCTCTGCTGGTACTCGCCCACCGCCTGGGAGAGGAGCACCCCCACCTCGCAGGGCTCCAGGTTCACCTCCAGGTTCCCCGTGGTGGCCTTGGAAGCCTCCAGCAGATCCTCCAGCAGCTTCTTCAGCCGCCTGGACTGGCGCAGCAGCACCTCCGCATATTCCGTGACTCTGGACATGTCCGGAACGTGGCCGTCCACCGCTTTCCCGTGCTGCTCCTCCGCGTCGGCTCCCTGGCCGTCCTGTCCTTCCCGGCCGCAGGCTTTTCCGTTCTCCGCATCCACGGAGCCCTCTTCCGCTTTCCCGATGCTCCCAACGCCATCCTCCCGGGAACCCCTGTGGACATTGTTCATTCCGGCGCCATGCATTCCGCCCCCTGCGGCCTCCTCCCAGATCAGATCCGCATAATTGATGATTGAAGTCAATGGTGTCTTCAAATCATGGGACACATTGGTAATCAGCTCCGTCTTCAGGCGCTCGCTGCGCATGCGCTCCGCCACGGCCCTGGAGATTCCCTGGCCCAGGCTGTTCAGATCCTCCCCGTGCTCCTTAAAGCCCCAGACCAGCCGGGAAGTGTCCACCTTGTAATCCCCCTGCCCCTCGGCCAGCGCCTCTCCCGCCTTCAGAAGCTTCCGGCAGGCCAGAGCCACATACACCACGACCACGAACAGCGCCGCCTTTTCCATAAGCCACAGCACACTGGCCATCTCTCCTGCCCTGCTGGCCATTATAAGGATGATGAGCTCCAGCATGCACAGCCCCAGATAGGCAGCCACTACTGTCAGCACCAGCGGCAGGTCCCGCAGCAGCGACAGGAACCCTCTCCCCAGGAACCGGCACGCCCGGAAGCACCCCCGGAGCACCCAGTAAATCACGCTGTAGCGGAAGCACTTTCCCCGCTTCAGGCGCACGGCGACTTCCATGCAGTACATCGTCCCCCAGACTGCCAGCAGCGAGCCCATCAAAGAGAGCGCCACCATTTCCGTCACGGTACTCAGGTTCCTCGCCACATTCAGCCCCGCAAAGCCCACCAGAACTGTCCCGAAGCCAAATACGAGGGTCAGCACGTCAAGCGGTATCGCCGCCAGCACCCCGGGCACGACGCCCTCCCGTCCGTTCTGATGTCCCGCGCCGCACATCAGGAACACGAACAGCAGGATACAGAGGAAGATGGCCGCTGCCGTCACACCGATCAGCACGAACCTGGCATCGTATACCCTGGTGACCGTCTCGGCCAGCCTGCGGAAATTGTCCTCTATGGGAAAGCCGGAATCCACATGGGCCCGGACCAGATACTCCTCACCGTCCTGCAGCCTGGCCCCGTCCACCGAGACATTATCCTGCCGCAGCTCCAGCCTCAGATACATCTCTGTCATATATTTCGTATCATCTCCGTCCCATGTGCTCCAGACGACCCTTTCCTTCCCCTCCGCGTCCTCCTGAATCAGTTCCACACCGACGTTCCGCTCCCTGCAGTAGGCCTTCGCTTCCATGATATCGCCCTGCTCGATATACCCGACCACCTCAAACATCGCCGTACTGCTGGGGCTTTGGAGCTCTCTGCCCAGCACATCCGTCAGGCTTCCCTCATAAAATCCGGACTCCGCCATATAGACACAGCCTATCAGCCCCCAGAAACCGATGATTCCCGACAGGGCCAGCAGGAAAAAAGCGACGATCTTCGCCCCCAGACAGCCTGTCAGGCGGAATCTGCCGCTCTTTCCACTGTCCTGATTCCGCATATCTTTTCCAGTCCGGGAATTATCTTTCTTTCGTTTATATTTCATCGTTTTTCTATCTATGCCTTCCGCTTCCCCTTCTGCCTCCGGGTCTGTCTCAAGCCATTCCCTCGCCTGTTCCGTCCCCCTCTCTTCCGTCTCCATCTCTTCCGTCCTGTCCTCTATCCTGTTTTGCTCTTCCATATACGCTCCTCCTCTATCCCGGCCAGGGGCCTATCCCACAAAAGCCGCTCCCGGCTCCCCGGCAGCTTCCAAAAAAGCCGTCCCGCTGGCCCATGCGTCCCCGGGGACATTGCCGCGCGTCCTGCCATACCGCCCGCGTCCGCAATGCTGTCCTCAACAGAACTTCTCGCACTTATAGCCCTGCCCCCACACCACCTTCAGATACCTGGGCTCCGCCGGATTGATCTCCAGCTTCTCCCGGATATGCCGGATATGCACCGCCACCGTGTTCTCGCTGCCGTAGGGCAGGTCGTTCCATATCTTCTGATAGATTTCCCTGGGCGAGAAGACCTTGCCCGGATGCTGCATCAGGAGCTTTAAAATCTCATATTCCGTGGGCGTCAGCGCCACCTCTTCCCCATCCAGCAGCACCTTCTTCTCCGTGTCGTCCAACTCGATTCCCCCGCAGCGCAGCACCTCCTGGCGCATGCTCCCGGCGCCAAGCTGCATGTACCTGCGCAACTGGGAGCGCACCCTGGCGGACACCTCCACCGGATTGAAGGGCTTGGTGATATAATCGTCCGCCCCCACCGTCAGCCCCAGAATCTTGTCCGCGTCCTCGGACTTGGCCGTCAGCAGGATCACGGGCACATTGCTCCTCTCCCGGATCTTCACCATGGCCTCGATGCCGTCCATCTCCGGCATCATGATGTCCATCAGCACCAGGTGGATGTCCCGCTCCCCCACGATCTTCAGCGCCTCCCTGCCGTCGAATGCCTCGAGCAGCGCGTAGTTGGCGTCATTCAGATAAATTTTCAGCGCATTCACGATATCCCGCTCATCGTCACAGATCAAAATGTTGTACATAGCCGCATGCCCTTCCCTCAATAGATACTTCACGCCAGCAAAACTTGCCGCGAGTCCCGACTGCAGACCGTCGACAAGATACTTTTGTTCATTTTCCCACAGTATATTTCGGCGGTCTGCAGTATGAAAATCATGATCCTCATGAACCCCATTCTAACAAAACAGCGATTAACAAAAAACAGGGGAATTGTTTAAGATTTCTTTAAGATATCTCCATTTTTCCTGTTGTACCAGCTGACCCGCCAGCACCCGATCGAGAATCTTCTGCCTCATTTTTGTTAATAGAGAAAAAAGAAAGCCAGATACAGAAACAGTTAAATCCAGTTTCTATCCGGCCTTTTTAATATCTCATATAAACGTCATTTAATTCCTGCCAGCCATAATACACAGCAAGTCATGCCGTTTATCCGGTTTGTGCGCAAGATTTAATCACCGAACATATACATTACCCGTCAGACCGGACAAACACGAAAGGACGACTTCCGCTACCCACGACATCAAAAAACATAGCCACCAACAAACCATGGCCGTAATCTCCGCCTGTCTAAACACAGTTCAGCACCCCGCCAACAATGTGGATTCCCGCCGCAGTCAGTTCCTTCACTGCCTCATACAACGCACCCACCGTCGCCATATCCTTCCGTACCACCAGCAGCACTCCGTCCGCCAGTTTCCCCATCTGCAGCATATCCGGATAAAGCCGTATGGCAGACGTGTCAATCAGGACGACTCCATACTCATCCGCCAGCTCCCGAATGGCCGCGGCCAGCTCTCCTTCCCCGCGAAGTATTTTCTGTCTCGCAAAGCCGACGACAGTGTGCACCCCGCTGTCCAGCCGCTCCACATATTTCCTCAGACTGCCGTCCCTCGGCTCCCTTTTGTCCCCATCGTACTCCTTATGCTCTTTCACATATTGATAGAGCGAGCCGTGCCGTAAGTCGCAGTCCAGGAGAAGGACCCTGCAGCCCGTTTCCTGCATGGAAAGCGCCAGATTGTATGCCACAGTGGTCTTTCCCTCTCCCGAATCGGCTGACGCCACCGCTATTATCTTCTTCGGGTCATGTTCCAGTTCATGGCGCAGCACGGCTGCAAGGCGGACATATGAACCGCGGTTCTTTTCTGCGTCGCTGCATTCCCTGCTGCCCTTGCCCTGCTCCCTGCCTTCCTCTCCTGCCGGGCTTTCCATGGGAAAAACAGCGTCAAGGTATGCGGCATTCTCGCCCTTATCCTTCGTCTTCAGCCTCGGAATCCTGCCCAGGAGCTCCACGCCGCAGTCCTTCAGGCTTCTCTCATCCCTTACTCTGGGATGCTGAATGCTGTATATGACACTTATGGCACAGATGATGGCAAAGCCCCCAGCCATTCCAATCAACGGATAAAGAGCCTGCCCTCCCCGGCCGCTGTCCCTTTTAGCCTGCCCCGCCTCGTCCACAACATCGACTGCCCCAATGTCCAACAGTTCCAGCATCACGCCGGGAAGCACCTGCATGAGAGAATCCAAAAGCTCCTGCGCCTGATGCGCATCCTTCCAGGAAAGAGAGATTACCAGGGCCGTGGTCCCGTCAACCTGCGAAGCCTTGATGCCTGCCTGCAGGGCAGCAACCATGCTTTCGGCTTCTTCGCCGGAAGCTCCCCTCTCTTCCGCCACCTGGTTCAGCACCAAATCCGTAGTCGCCAGGAACTGCACATAGGCGGAGAGATTCCGGGCTATCGCGAAATCCGCTGTCCCCGGCGTGGAGTTTTCGTCCTGATACAGGCCGGAAGGCGTCTTCGCCGTCACAATCATGGACGCCGTTGTGGTATAAGAAACCGGCCGGGCGGCCGAAAACATAAATCCAAGGATGCCGCCAATCGCCGCAAGCAATATGGCCGGGACGCGCAGCTCCCAAATCGTCTGAAGGATATCCGGGAGGGATATCCTGATTTCATCTGTATCGTATGCAGGCAATCTCTATTCTCCCCACCACGTTTTTTCGATTCTCTCTTTGCCGTCCGTCCGATCTGTCTGCCTGTCGGCTTATGGAATCAGACAAATGGAACGAATCATCTGAGCGGTTTTTTATCTGTAGTCTTCCTGCTCTAATGATATCAGGTACATCATTTTACATATACTGCATAACGCTGAATACTGCCTAATGCAATCAAGCGATTGAACCAGTCAGCGTTATGCAGTCTGGTTTCACGGCAAGTGAAATCGTTAAGCAGTATAAATACCCGTTCCGTCGACAAATATCTACAATACGGCACTCCTCTCCGGGGCTGCTTTATGATTTCGCTGTCTCAGCTCCGGACGCGGCTCCCCCGGGATTTCCAAGCCATCCCGGAGAAGCCGGTAAATCAGCGGCAGGTCCCATGCATCAAAACGCCATTCAGTCTTCCTTCCCGAAAGTCCGCCTCTTCAGCTCCTCTAAAGCCTCCCTGAACTTCACGGATGTCATCCCGGGGTTGGAGCGGATGAGGTCCCTCTGGAAGAAATCCTTTAGCCTTCCCAGGCGCTTCCTGTCCTCCAGCTTGATGGCGTATTTCGTCCGCAGATTCAGGATCTCCTCGCCCATATCCTCCTTCTGCTCCGCGCCCCATGTGGGCATCAGGGCCTTTAGCTGCTCCAGCTTCCGCTCGATGCCGGCTCGGATGTCCTCTATGTGCATGGCCATGCTCTCGGCCCATTCCTCCCTGGCGGTGCTGGCGCTCTCGGCCAGTGCCGCCCTGTAGTTGCCCATTTCCTGGCCGGTCAGCGCGATGACCACATCCAGGCGCTTCTGGATATGGACCATCTCCTCCTTGACCTTCTCCATCTTCACCAGCACATCCCGCAGGTCGATGGCCGCCTTGAAGGACAGCGCGAAGTCCGCCGCGATATAGACGGTGAGGACGCCTGTCACCGCCTTCAACGTCATGTCCGGTATGGAGAGTGTCATGCGCTCCACGGGCACATGCACCACCTCTGTCATGAGGATCGTCAGGAACCCCCAGGACAGGGAGGTGCCCAGGCAGATATGCCCCTGGAAGTTGAATTTATTCTTGGTATAGTCCCAGTACCGCACCTTGAACAGCGCCTCCATGGTGACGCCGGTGACATACTCCAGCACCGTAGCGCCGACGCAGCCCGCCGCGTAGACCATGAGGATATTGTCCTGGAAGGGCATGGACACCACCAGCATCATGATGGCCCCGCTCCCGTACAGGGGCAGGAAAGGCCCTCTCATAAAGCCCCGGTTGGTCAGCTTCCTGGTCCTCACGGATACGTAGGCGGATTCGATGCACCACCCCACGAAGCAGTAAAAATAGAAAAAGAACAGCCATTGCACAATCGTATAAGAATACATATACACTCCTCGGTTCCTCACATGCTAGCGGTACAGAGACACCTCCACAGCCAGCTTTCCCTTCTTCGTCTCCCTGGGTTCCCCCGCCAGCATGAACTTTCCGTAGCCCCTGGCGTTCACGGTCTCCCCGCATTTGAGCTGGCGTGCGTTGTTCCCGCACAGGCGGCCGTCTACGTATACCTTTCCCGCCCGGAATAGCTCCAGGCTCTTCTCCCGGGACATGTTATAGACCTTCGCCAGCACCGCGTCCACCCGGAAGGACTGCACCTGGATGCTGACGGATAGGGGCTCCTCCTGCGGAATGTCCGCCGGGCTTTCCGTCAGGCTGCACTTTACATGGGTGTGCCGCACCTGGCTTAAGTTCTCGCAGATGAATCCCGCGATGGGGTCCAGGCAGAACAGATAGGCCTCCCTCTCCCCCACCTTGATGTCGCCGATGGTGCTGCGCTCTATGCCTAAGTTCATCAGGGCCCCCAGGAAATCCCTGTGGGACAGGTCGTCCGCGAACTTCTGCGCGAGAGGCCGTATATGGACGCAGACGATGGGGAACGGCACCTCGTACCCCAGCTCCTCCGGGCTCCCGAAGCGCACCACCACCCTGTCCGCCGCCTGGCAGCCGCCCTCCAGCCTGTATCCGGCATGGGACAACTTTCCCGCCTCCTGCCAGAAGACATCCTGCTCACTCAGGCCCAGGAAGCCTGTGAAGGTATAGATGCCCTGCCGAAAGGACTTTTCTGCCAGATCCCGGAACCGGTTCCTCAATTGATGAATTTCCTTCTCGTCCGAATGCTTTCTTTCCATCTCCGAAAATCCTCTCCTTCGGGGATATTTCTATCGGGCATGTCCCTGTCCCCAGAGCTGCCCTGCTCTCTACGTCCTCAGGAGAAGCTGATGATCGCCTCCCTGGGAGCCTTCGTCTTCTCCACTGCAACCGCGTGCAGCATGGGGCCCTCCCCCTTGTAGTCCTCCCAGTACTCCTTCGCCACCGTGGCCGTCACCTTCACCCACTCCTTCTGCTTCAAGGCCGCCGCCCCCTCGAACTTGCAGGCATAGCCCAGAAAGGACATGTCGTCCGCGCAGCAGGTCATGGCCAGACGGCCGGGCACGAAATACCCCTCAGGGAACTCCTCCGGCTTCAGCACCATGGCCACGAACTGAATCTTCTTGCCCACATACCGCTCCAGATGGTCCATAGAATCCAGATACCAGATGCCATAGCCCTGGTTGTCCAGCACGATGGTCTCCTGACTCAGGTCGTAGGGCAGATCTTCCTCGAAAATCTCGTCTATCTCCCCCTGGGCATCCTCGAAGATCACGTCCGCGGTGGGGTTCACCGCCTTGATGTTCCTCTTGTAGGAATTCAACTGGTCGCGCACGGTGTCGCAGCGGTTGAAGACAATCATCTCCGACTTCCGGATCATCTCTGCCAGAAGGGAACGCATGTTCGTATAATACATGGGGAATGTGGAGCCGTCGATCATGGTGATCTGCTGCTCGGTCTTCCAGTACCAGGGAAGCTTCACGTTCTTGAAATTCCACATGCCGTTGAACTCGATGACGATGCGCTCCGGCTTGTGGAGCTTCTCCAGATCCGTCAGATGGGCCGGGTTGAAATCCTCCTCGTTTTCAATCAGCTCCACCTCTGTGCGGCTCTTCTTCAAAAGGGCCGGGTCGTATTCGTTCTCCCCTTCCTCGCAGAGGATCAGCAGGGTC
The DNA here is from genome assembly GCF_948601915.1 of uncultured Acetatifactor sp. Classification (NCBI taxonomy): domain Bacteria; kingdom Bacillati; phylum Bacillota; class Clostridia; order Lachnospirales; family Lachnospiraceae; genus Acetatifactor; species uncultured Acetatifactor sp. The sequence goes on from NZ_CAPDXS010000031.1 coordinate 19,507, forward strand.
TTCCCCTTGATCTGGAAATAATTCTGCGCCAGCGTGAAGGAGATGAACTCCGTCTTGCCGCTCTCCAAAAATCCGTTAATCATATATACAGGCTTCATCTTCGCTCCCATCTGCCCGGCCTGGCGGGCTCATGCAGACACAGGCCCCGTCCCCGGCTCCCGGCAAGGACGCCCTCCGCGGGCAATGTTTCCGCAGGGCATCCTCCCAGCCGCTTCCGCAGCCTGTGCGTCTCAAACTATCCGTTTCCCCAGGGTCATGCCCGGAACAGCTCCTCCAGCCTGTCCTCTCTGAGCTGTGCGCCGATCACGCAGTATTTACCGGTGACATCCGGCTTTCCCGTCCTGACGCCATGCTCCCCGGGCACATAGTCGAAGTAGATCCAGGTGCCGTCCTCGGCGGGGACCATGCCCTTTGCCCGCAGGATGGCGCCGTACTCGCCGCTGTCCAAGGCGGTCAGTATGCTCTCGATGCGGGCTGCGGTGAACTTTGCGGGAGACTCCTTGCCCCAACTGGTGAACACTTCATCGGCATGGTGGTGGCCGTGGTGGTCATGATGATTATGGCCGCAGCCGCAGTGTCCATCGTGGTCATGGTGATGCTCGTGGCACTCTCCATCGTGATGGTGTCCATGCTCACAGCATTCCTCACCAGCATGGTCATGGTGATACCCGTGGCCGCAGCTCTCTTCCCCGTCATGGTGATGCCCATGGCCGCAGCTCTCGCCCTCCTCATGGTGATGATGCCCGTGGCCGCAGCTCTCGCCCTCTTCATGATGGTGCTCATGACCGCAGCATTCCTCCCCATCATGGTCATGGTGATGATGATGCCCGTGCTCGCAGCATCCCCCTTCTTCATGGTGATGGTGCCCATGGCCGCAGCATTCCTCCCCGTCATGGTCATGGTGATGTCCGTGCTCGCAGCATTCCCCCTCTTCATGGTGATGATGCCCATGGCCACAGCACTCGCCCTCTTCATGGTGATGATGCCCATGCCCACAGCACTCGCCCTCTTCATGATGGTGATGCTCATGCTCCTCCTTGGCGTGCTCCAGCATCTCCTTCATCATATCCGCCAGGGTATCCGCCCCCTCTATGGTCTCCAGCACGGCCCTGCCCTCCAACTGCGCCAGAGGCGTGGTGATGATCGTAGCCTTGTCATTGTGCTCCCTAATCAGCCTCACGCACTCCTGCACCTTGGCGGCATCCGCCTTGTCCGTCCTGCTCAAGATAATCGTCCCCGCGTACTCGATCTGATTGATGAAGAATTCACCGAAGTTCTTGATATACATCTTCGCCTTGGAGGCGTCCACCACCGCCACGGCGCTGTTCACCTGCACGTCCAGATCCGCCGCCACGTCCTCCACGGCCCGGAGCACATCCGAAAGCTTCCCCACCCCGGAGGGCTCGATCAGGATGCGCTCCGGCGCGTAGGTCTCGATGACTTCCTTTAAGGAAGCTCCGAAATCCCCCACCAAAGAGCAGCAGATACAGCCGGAGTTCATCTCCTTGATCTCGATTCCGGCCTCCTTCAGGAATCCCCCGTCGATGCCGATCTCCCCGAACTCGTTCTCGATCAGCACGGTCTTGCTGCCGTCCAGTGCCTCCTGTAAAAGCTTCTTGATCAGGGTCGTCTTCCCCGCCCCCAAAAATCCTGAAACCACATCTATCTTTGTCATTCTGACCATCCTTTCTTTGAAACCATTTCTCTTTATTTTCCCCCAAAAGAGAACGATTGTCAATAAGCTGGGACGATTTTCTCCACCCGATAAAATCTTTTCTATGAAGGATTCCTATTGACAGATTCCTGTACAGCGTTTATTGTATGATTAGAACCATACAACAGAAAGGCGTTTTTCCATGGAAAATACACAAAAGGAAACCATCCGGCCCGCCGGGAAAGGCGGACTCAGCGGCAGCACCATCAAAATCATCGCCGTCATCGCCATGCTGATTGACCACGCCGCGGCGACAGTGCTTATCAGATACCTGATTTCCGGCATACAGACGGCCCAGGCTGCCGGAACTGCCCTGGCCTGGGAGCAGGAACACACGCTCCTGTACAGCGCCTACTATCTCATGCGGGACATCGGGCGGCTGGGCTTCCCCATTTTCTGCTTCCTGCTGGCGGAGGGGTTCCAGCGGACCAAGAACGTTAAAAAGTATGCCCTGCGTCTGGGGATGTTCGCCCTAATCTCAGAGATACCCTTTAACCTAGCCATATGCGGCCAGGCGTCAAATCTGGAATATCAGAACGTATACTTCACGCTGCTGCTCGGCCTGCTGGCCCTCTGCGCTTTCGTATTCTTCGAGAAGGTCTCGAAGGAGCCGGAGAAGGATCTGCCCGCGCCCTTGCGGATGGCCTTCCTCGCCTCAGGCGCGATTCTCCCCGTCATCTATCTGCCGATCAGCGATCTGCTGGATCCCCTCGCCTTTGAAAACCGCGTCCTCCTCTGCACGCTCGCGGCGGGCGCGGCTGTCACGGGCTATTTCTTCTATGGGATGCGCCGGGGCCTGCGCAGGCTCCAGACGGTCTGTGCCGACATGACGGCGCTGGCGCTGTGCATGATTGCGGCGGAGCTCCTGCGCACGGACTATGCCGGAATGGGGGTACTGACCATCGCGGTGATGTACCTGCTGCGCAGGCGCAGGGCGCTGTCCATGGCGGCGGGCTGCGTGGTACTGTCCGTCATGAGCCTCACGGAGCTCCCGGCTTTCTTCGCCGTCATCCCCATCGCCCTGTACAATGGCAGACGGGGGCTTAAGATGAAATATTTCTTCTACGCCTTCTACCCTGTGCATCTGGCTCTGCTGTACCTCACTGCCGTGCTGCTGGGGCTGGGCGGCGTCACATTGCTGTAAAAGGAGGACGGGAACTTATGCTGGAAGTCATACATCTATCCAAAAAATACGGAAAGACCCTGGCCGCGGACGACATCGGCTTCACCGTGCCGGACGGGAGGATTGGGATACTGCTGGGCCCCAACGGGGCGGGGAAGTCCACTGTCATCAAGAGCATCGCGGGGCTTTTGCGGTTCAAGGGCACAATCCGCATCCAGGGGCAGGATTCCCATACCATGGAGGCAAAGAGATCCTTCGCCTACGTGCCGGAGCTCCCCTATATGTACGAGGCCCTCACCGTGCGGGAGCATCTGGAATTCATCAGCAGGGCCTACGGAATCCCCCTTTCGGAGGAAGAGGCCGCTTCCCTCTTACGGCGGTTCGAGCTTGACGACAAGCAGGATAAGCTGGGCAGCGAGCTCTCCAAGGGGATGATGCAGAAGGTCAGCATCTGCTGCGCCCTGCTCGTCCGGCCGAAGGTAATCCTGCTGGACGAGCCCATGGTGGGCCTGGATCCGGCGGCCATCAAGGAGCTGAAGGCACAGATCCTGGAGCTGAAGGACCAGGGCGCAACGGTGCTGATCAGCACTCATATGCTGGAGATGGTGAAGGAGCTGTGGGACGTGACCTTCGTGATGGACAAGGGGCATATCCTGGGAACCTACGCCAGGGAGGCTCTGGCCAATGAGGACCTGGAGGATCTCTACTTCTCCGTCACAGGCCAGGACCGTACCCGGGAAGACGGGAGGCAGACATGGGAGCAATAGGATATCTCTATAAAAGGACATTGATCAACCGGACGAAAATGGCCCTGAAAAAGCCTGTGACCTATCTGTATCTGGCCCTGCTGCTGTTCTACTTCCTGGCGGTCCCCGCCTCCCTGAAGGTGATCATGCAGGGGACGGGCCTGGACTCCGCCCGGGACATGGCAGGCGTCCTGACCGTGCTGAGCTTCTGGCTCCTCCCGGCCAATCTGATTGCCTACGCAAAGCGCAGGGGGCTGGTGTACCGCCACAGCGACGTGCACTTCCTCTTTCCCGCCCCGGTCGGCCCGAAGCGGGTGCTGATATACGCCCATCTGAAGACCCTGCTGGTGCAGGTCCTGCTGAACCTCTTCGCCGTGGTCTGCGGCGGCGTCCTGTTCCATGTGGAGGGCTGGCGCCTGGCGGTGTATTTCGTATTTTCCGTTTTCATCGAAAATCTCCTGGAGGCCGGCATCATGCTCCTCCTCTACGGCTCGGAGAAGTTCCGGGAAAGGCAGCGCGGCATGATGATCAAGGTGGCCTACAGTCTTGTAATCATCCTTCTTGGAATGGCAGTATATATGTACCTTCAGGAGGGCCTCAGCATGGACACCGTGTCCCGTTTCCTGCACAGCGACATGATCCAGATGGTGCCGTTCATCGGCTGGTATATCGCGGCAGTGCATCTCCTGTTCACGGGGGCCACAGCGGTGAACGTGGCCGGGACGGCCTGCTATGGGCTGCTGTTAGCCGCCGTAGTGGCGGCGGCATGGCGGATGGACTGCAAGGGGGGATTCTACGAGGACGCCATGAAGTTCGCGGAGGACTACGAGGAAGTCCTGGAGAGCCGCAGGCAGGGCAATGTCAAGAGGCTGGGCAAAAAGGAAAAGTTCGGCAAGGCCCGGATCCGATGGCGGGGCCATGGAGCCAGCGCCCTGTTCTACAGACAACTGCTGGAGTACAAGAAAAGCAGATATTTCATCTTCGACATCAACACCATCGTCGCCGTCCTGGCAGGCGCGGCGCTGGCATACCTGTATGAAAAAGAGGGCAGCTTCGGCGGGCTGGAGCCCTACCGGGTCTTCGTGCTGCCTGTGGTGGCTGCGTATATGATCTTCATCTTCACGGGCTTCGGCGGGAAATGGGCAAAAGAGCTGAAATCCCCCTATACCTACCTGCTGCCGGACAGCCCCTTCCGGAAGCTGATGGCCGCTACCCTGATGCAGCATGTACAGGCCCTGATAAACGGCTGCATCATGACAGCGCCCTGCGCCCTGGTCATGGGCCTTGCCCTGCCCGAGGCCCTGCTCTGCATCCTTTTCTATATCCTGATGTCAGCGGGGAAGCTGTACTCCCTTGCGGTGGCCCAGATCGTCACAGGCAGCGCCCTGGGCACCACGGCCAGACAACTGGTACAGATGCTCCTCCTGAGCATGGCCGCAGGCGCAGGCGTGATGGGTGCCATCATGGGCATGGCCGTGGGAGGCGGGCTGATGGCCCTGGGGATTATGGATCTGTTCCTCGGGCTGTTCACGATGATCTACATGGTGATCGCCACCCTGAATTTCTACCATATAGAAGCCTGATTGCGGGAGGACTTCACCGAGTGCAGATGCTTCATGTATTTCACGAAATCCACAACGGTGGCCTGGGCTCCCGCATCCAGGGACAGGACGGTATTGACGATGTCCTGGGCGGTGTAGTCCAGGGCCACATAGCGGCTCAGGATTTCCGGAGGGCAGCGGTACTCCGTGCGCCCCAGCAGATAATCCGTCGTCACATGAAAAAATTCCGCCAGTCTGCACAGCGTGTTCAGATCCGGAGCATGTACGCCGTTCTCGTAGTTGGAGATGGTTCCCACAGAAAGGTTCAGAAGAGAGGCCAGTTCCTTCTGGCCCAGACCTTTTTCCTTTCGTAGATCCGACAATGTGTCGCCGATTTCTCTCATGAATCCCACTCCTTCTCTTTGCCGCAGGAATTTTGCGCGCTCCGCTCTTATTCTAAAAGATTCTGCGGATTATAAAATACCGTTTTACATATCCAATATTTTTATCCGCATATTTTAAGTTTCCCAAAATTTCTAGAGTTCCATACATGCGCAAAACGGGCCCGCGCATTGACTTTGGGCCGCCAAGGTGATAAGATGTGTGTAGAAAAAGCGGGCCAAGCCGCGCAGAAAGAGGGAACAAATGATCAACAAGCTGATTGCAAAGATCCAGAAGATGAACGCGCCTATCGTGGTAGGCTTAGATCCCATGATGAAATTCGTGCCAGAGCATATCCGCAATGCCGCCTTCGCCGAACACGGCGAGACCCTGGAGGGCGCGGCGGAGGCCATCTGGCAATACAACAAAGGCATCGTGGACGCCATCTGCGACCTGGTGCCCGCAGTGAAGCCCCAGATCGCCATGTACGAGCAGTTCGGCCTCCCCGGCCTGACGGCCTTCAAGAAGACAGTGGATTACTGCAGGGAGAAGGACCTTGTGGTCATCGGCGACGTGAAGCGGGGCGACATCGGCTCCACCTCGGAGGCCTACGCGGTAGGGCATCTGGGAAAGGTGCAGACAGGAGACAGCCGGCACTATGGCTTCAATGAGGATTTCGTCACCGTGAACCCCTATCTGGGCTCCGACGGCGTGAATCCTTTCCTGAAGGTATGCGATGAGGAGAAGAAGGGCATCTTCGTCCTGGTGAAGACCTCCAATCCCAGCAGCGGCGAGCTCCAGGACCGCATGGTGAAGGACGGTCCTGACGGGGAAAAGCCCCTCTATGAAATCGTAGGCGGCATGGTGGCGGCATGGGCCCGGGAGCACATGCCCGAGACGGGCAACTACAGCTATGTAGGCGCGGTGGTGGGCGCCACCTACCCGGAGCAGGGACGAATCCTGCGGGAAATCATGCCCAGTTCCTTCATCCTGGTGCCCGGCTATGGCGCGCAGGGCGGCAGGGGCGCGGATCTGGTGCACTTCTTCGACAGGGACGGGCTTGGTGCCATCGTCAATTCCTCCAGGGGCATCATCGCGGCTTACCAGCAGGAGCAGTACGCCCGCTACGGCAGCCAGTGCTATGCGGATGCCTCCAGGGCGGCAGTGCTGGCCATGCGGGAGGACATCGGCGCTGCGCTGGGGCGCAGCTGAGGGATACCGGATACCAACTAGGAAAGGAAGAAAAGGCTTATGCGCCGGATACAAGCGTCACAGCACAGATATTTCTATTGCCTGCTCGCCATTTTTGCCGCAGCGCTATTCCTACGGGCCTGGCGTATCGCGGAAATCCCCGACATCGTGCACATCGATGAAGCAGGGCTGGGCCGCAACGCATGGTGTCTGGCGAATTACGGGATAGACAGGTATTTCAACGAAATGCCCATCTATCCCGAGAACTTCGGCGGCGGGCAGAGCCCTCTGTATACTTATCTTGTAGTCGTGCTGATCAGGACTGTGGGCAGGGGCTCCCTGAACCTGACGCTCCTGCGGCTTCCTGGGCTCCTCTCCAGCATGGTGGTGGTGGTCTTCGGCACCGCGCTCCTGGATCTGGTGTACGAAAACAAAAAGGCCACCCTCACAGGTGCCCTCCTTCTGACCTTCTGTCCCTATTTCATCATGCATGGCCGCTATGCCCTGGACTGCAACCTCATGCTGGGCTGCTCCACGGTGGCGCTCTATCTGCTGGCCAGGTATGTGAGAGGCGGCAGGCTGTCCCAGCTTGTTGCGTACAGCGCGGCCTTCGGCATGGTGATGTATTCCTACGCGCTGAGCTATATCGTAGTGCCCGTCTTCCTGTGCCTGATCACCCTGTACATGCTCTGGTGCCGCAAGATCACGCTCCGGCGGGCCCTGCTGTCGGCGGCTCTGGTGTGCGTCGCCGCGCTCCCCGTGCTGCTCTTCATCGGGACCATGGTGCTCGGCCTGCCGTCCATAAAGTTCCTGGGCTTCACCCTCTCTCCCACTGCCTCCTCCCGGCTGGCGGACATCTCATTTGCGAATTTCAGGAACAATATCGTCGATATCCTGAAATATACGCTGACCCATGACGGCCGTCCCCTGGACGCGTTGGACGGGTTCTATACCCTGTATCCCGTCTCCATCCCCTTCGTCCTGGTCGGCTTCGCGGCTTCCTGCCGCCAGTGCCTGTCCTCCTTCCGGAGACGGGCGTACAGCCACGGCTTCCTGTTCCTGTCCTTCTACACGGCGGGGCTTGTGGCCATCGGCTTCTCCCGCGGCTATCTCTACCGCGCCAATTATCTGTTCATCGCCTACCTGTATTTCCTGGTGGGCGGCATACTGGCCGCGTACCGCTTCGCCAGATCCCTGGGTAAATATTTTTGTGCCGCGCTGGGCGTGGTCTACCTGCTCAGTGCGGCCATGTTCATCGGCTACTATTTTACATCCTATTCCCCGGCGGAGGACATCCCGCAGTTCGTGCCCGCCAACGATGCCATAGCATACGCCAAGTCCCTGCCGGAAATCCGGGAGATCCATATGGACTACGCCGGTGTGGACGAATTCTATACCCTCTTCTTCCCGGAGTCCCCCTACGCGATTGCGGAGGCCGCCCATGAGGAGGGCTATGGGACGCTGTACTTCCAGATTACCGCGGATACGGCTTTCGCCCCCGGAAATGCCTACATCGTCCTGAAGAACAACACGGCCCTGCGGGCCTACATCGAGGACACTGGATACCAGTGGCAGATCGTGGAATACCCCTCCCACTGCCTCTACTATGCAGCGCCCCAATGACCGTTTCACTCAGCCTACCTTGTACCCGTTTCCCCAGACCACCTTCAGATACCTGGGCTCCTTGGGGTTCTTTTCAATCTTTTCCCTGATATGGCGGATATGTACCGCTATGGTATTGTCCGCGCCGATTGCCTGCATATGCCAGATATTCTCATAAATCTGGCTGTTGGAGAACACCTTCCCCCGCTGCTGCACCAGGAAGCGCAGAATCTTGTATTCGATGGGGGTCAGGCGCACGCTCTTCCCCTCCACGGTGACCTTCCTCTGCGTGTCGTCTATCACCAGATCGTCCACCCGGTAGATCCTGTCGATATTGGCGCACATGTTCACCAACTGGGTATATCTGCGCAGCTGGGATTTGATCCTGGCCAGAAGCTCCAGGGGATTGCAGTCCGCCGTCACATAGTCGTCGGCCCCTGCCTCCAGCGCCATGATCTTCGCCGTCTCCGCGGACTGGGCGGACACTACGATCAGAGGGATCGCACTCTTTGCGCGCAGGCCCGCGATCATCTCTATCCCACGGTCCCAGCCCTTGTCCTTCAGCTCTACGTCCACCAGCATCAGATGTATGTCCGATCTCTCCAATATGGTATGCAGGTGGTCCAGATCCGCTGCCACCAGCACGGAAAGCCCTTCCCCTATGAGCAGAGGCGCCATTTTCTCCGCGATTCCTGTCCTGTTGTTATATACCAGAATATTTTTCTCCATACGTATCCCATCCTCTCCCAGTCCCGCTAGACTGTTGCTATCTATATTCTACCGACTACAGGCCCCCTACTCCCTATAGTACACTGTCAGATCAAGGCCATTCAGGACCTTCTCTATCTCATTCTGTTCAAAACCTCCGAAGCTGACCGTCAGATCCCAGCCGTTTACGGAAATCACCGCGTGGACAGATTCCAGATTCCCCGCCTCGTCCACCGTGTCGAACACCACGTAATTCAGTCCCTGGCTGTTGGTAAAGCTCCTCTCGTTGCAGCTCTGCCCCGGGTAGGCGGTGGCTGAGCTGTAGCTCTCATACTGCCGATTGTCCATCTGATGGAGGGAGAAATAGGCATCCTCGCTCATGAAGTCCATATGGACGTCCTCCCCCTCGCCGATGACGCACACCCGCTCCCTGCCAAAGTCCCTGCCGAGCAGATCCCTGTCGGGCACCAGGATCGTCATGTCCTCCGCCGCCAGGAATGCGTCCACGGAATCGTACTCCGCGATCTCCGGCTCGAAATACTCCGCTGTCGCCGCCTCAGGGACAGCGTCCTCTATGGAAAATGCCCCCCCTATCTTCAAAAAAGCGGCCATGTCCAGCAGCCCGTCGAACTGTCCCTCCGGGACACCTGGCTCATCCTGGGCGCTGGTGATGACGAATCCGTTCTCCCGCACGGTGATGGAGCTGTCCCTGTAACTCTTTGCCGCCACAGTGCCCACGCCGCACAGCAGGAATACCGCGGCCGCGGCACAGCCCCTGGCCATGAGGACCTTACGGCTCTGGCGCTGCATCCTGCGATGGTGCAGCTCGTCCCGAACCCCCTCCGCGCTAATCGATATCTGCGGCAAGTCCTTTGAAGCTTCCCGATATGCATCCCGAAATTTATCCAAAGTCATATCCCTCCTTCAATGACTTCCGCAACAGCTTCCTTCCCCTGGCGAGCTGGGAAGTGACCGTGGATTCCCCCCGGCCTGTGGCCCGGGCGATTTCCTTTACCGAAAGCTCCTCGTAGTAGAAAAGGTGGATCACATCCCGGTACTTCTCCGGCAGGGCCAGTACAGCCTGCAGCAGACGCCAGTTCTCCTCCTGTCTGAGGACGCTCTCCTCCGGCTCACGCCCGCAGACATCCGAATCCGCTTCCCGCCCGGCCGTGTCAGGCGCTTCACCCTCCCCGTCCTGCCAGATGTCCCGATGCCGCCTCCATGCGCTGCGCCAGACCTTCCGGCAGCCGTTCAGAGCGACCTTCAGGAACCATGCCTTCTCATGCTCCGGGCTCTGGAAGACAGGGCGCTTCTTCACGTACTGATAGAAGACCTCCTGAACCACGTCCTCCGCATCCTGGAGATTCTGCAGGCGCAGGAAGCTGAGCTTGAAGAGCATGTCGCTGTACGCGTCGATCTTTAGTTGTAGCTCTCTGTCGTCCATGCCTGCCTTTGTCATGCCTACCCGTTCTTCTCTATCTATTAATATCCCATAGCATATCGATTTACTGCACTTATTTTAAAATAATTTTGTATCAAAGTTGCATAAATCTTTTAAAAATTTGCGCACGGCGAAAAAATAGAGAGTGTCTTTACACTCCCTATCTATATAGACTGTTTTCCTCCGCAAAAAGTTGCACAGCCCGGCATTTTTTAATTATTTTCTCCGCTCTCCGACTGCCGCTCCTCCTCCAGCCGCCTAGCGGTCTCCTGATTTTGCCGGCCCATCTCCTCCACCTCGGCCATGTCCCCCTTCTCCAGCCGCCGGAACCGGTTTATGCCCGCCGTCAGGATCAATATGCTGTTCTTCGTGGTGTCGAAGGCACCATCCTCGTACAGGGAGTATGCCAGCAGCCCCAGGGGCACCGCCAGGATCATGCCCAGGACGCCCCCCAGCTTATACCCGATATAGAGCAGGAACAGCGTAGGCAGCGGCGGCACTCCGATGGAGTCCCCCACGATTTTAGGCTGGATCAACTGCCTCGCAAGCTGCCCCACGCCCCAGATGATCAGCAGGCCGATGGCAGTCCTGTACTGAGCCGTCAGTATCCGGACGATTGCCCAGGGTATCAGCACCGTGCCGGTGCCCAGGAAGGGCAGGAAGTCCAGGAACGCTATCCCCAGGGCGATCAGCCCGAAATAATCCACCCGCAGGATGCCCAGCCCAATCAGGAGCAGGAAGTACATCCACACCTCGATTTTAAGCTGCGCCTTGAAATATCCCCCCACAGACTTCCCCAGGCTGCGGCGTATGATATGGTAGCGCATCTGCACCGATGCCGGCATGACCTTTCGGCACCAGTCATTGAGCTGATGCCTCTCCGCCACAAAGAAATATGCGGACAGCAGCGCCATGATCACACCGATGAAGATGCCAGGCAGTCCCTTGGCCAGATTTCCGGCGGCCTCGATGGTGGGCGAACCGAAATGCTCCAGCAGATCCCCCAGATAGTCGGCTGGCTGCAGCTTCCCGATATCCAGATTCAACTGTATGTCGCCGGGCAGCCTGGCCAGCAGGGCGTTCAGGCTTTTCCCGATGCTTTTGAAATCCTCCTCCACGCCCTCCAGCATCTCTGGCAGGGCCCGCACCAATCCCATGCCCTGCTGGAACAGTTGGGCGCAGACCAGATAGATCATCAGCACCACCAGCGCGATGATGACGATGATGACAAAGGCGCTGCCCGCCTTACGCTTCAGCTTTATCTTCTCCTCAAAAAACCGGACCAGCGGCCCCGCTATCAGCGCAATGATCCAGCCCGCCACAAAGGGCATGAAGAAAAGGAAGACTCTGGGCAGGAGAAACAGGATGCCTGCCAGAATCGCTGCCGCCACCGTGATGTTGGCCAGAGCCTTACAGTACTTTTTCACACGTTTTCCTCCAGAATTCTATCCAGTATTTCGTATATTTCCTCGCGCCCCTGTTTGGTCTCCGCGGAGAACGGGATGATGACTGTCCCCTCTGCCGCGTCCAGGGTGTCCAGAATCAGATTCAGCTGCTTCTGTAGCTGGCTCTTCTTGATTTTGTCCAGCTTGGTGGCTATGATGACAGGCTGGTAGCCATTATGCAGAATCCATTCGTACATCATGCGGTCGTTCTCCGAGGGGGCATGCCGGATATCGATCAGGTGGAACACGCCTTTCAACTGCTTTGATTTGTGGAGGTATCTATCCACCATTTTGCCCCACTGTTCCTTCACCTTCACGCTGGCCTTTGCATAGCCGTATCCCGGCAAGTCTACCAGATACAGGGCATCGTTGATATTGTAGAAATTGATGGTCTGGGTCTTGCCCGGCTGGGAGCTGGTACGGGCAAGGGATTTGCGGTTCATCAGAGCGTTGATCAGGGAGGACTTCCCCACGTTGCTCTTCCCCGCAAAGGCCACCTCCGGCAGTCTGCTGTCCGGAATCTTGCTGGTAATGCCGCACACCGTCTCCAGGCTGACATTCTTTATCACCATACTCGTCACTTCCTTTCCCTATTTGCTATCCCTCTTCCATACTCCGTAAAAAACGCCGTCACGGGGACGGCGTTTGATTGGATTACTATTTCCGTTACATTGCTTTATCCAGGCTTCTGCGGTCATTCTTGCGGAAAATCAGGGGATCGTCCCCCTCTTCCACTGTCTCCTTTGTGATGACGCACTCTTCGATGGTCTCATCGGAGGGAATCTGGTACATGGTATCCATCAGGATGCCCTCCATGATGGAGCGCAGTCCCCTGGCCCCTGTCTTTCGCTCAAAGGCTTTGGAGGCAATGGCTTTGATAGCCTCCTCATCGAAGTTCAGCTCCACCTCGTCCATGTCGAACAGCTTCTGATACTGCTTAATCAGGGCATTCTTCGGCTCCTTCAGGATGCGCACCAGCGCCTCCCTGTCCAGGCCCTTCAGCGCCACCGTGATGGGCACACGGCCCACGAACTCAGGGATGAGCCCAAACTTCACCAAATCCTGGGGCGTCACCTCCTGCAGCAGGTCGTCCAGCTCCTTGGTGCTCTTCTGGCTGACCTCCGTATTGAAGCCGATAGCCTTGCGGTCCAGCCTAGCCTCCACTATCTTCTCCAGTCCGTCAAAAGCGCCGCCGCAGATGAACAGGATATTGGAGGTATCGATGGAGATCAGCTCCTGATGGGGATGCTTTCTGCCGCCCTGGGGCGGTACATTGGCCACAGTCCCCTCCACGATCTTCAAAAGCGCCTGCTGGACGCCTTCGCCGGACACGTCCCGGGTGATGGAGACATTCTCGCCCTTCTTGGTAATCTTGTCAATCTCATCGATGTAGATGATGCCGTACTGGGCCCGCTCCACATCGTAGTCCGCCGCCAAGATCAGCTTCAGCAGGATGTTCTCCACATCCTCGCCCACATATCCGGCTTCTGTCAGCGTGGTGGCATCCGCGATTGCGAAAGGCACATTGATAATCTTCGCCAGGGTCTGGGCCAGATAGGTCTTGCCGGAGCCCGTAGGCCCCACCATGATGATGTTGCTCTTCTGCAGCTCCACATCGTCCAGATCCCTGGGCGCCATTACCCTCTTGTAATGATTGTAAACGGCCACGGAGAGCACCTTCTTGGCCTCCTCCTGACCTACCACATATTCGTCCAGAAATCTCCTGATCTCCACAGGCTTCAACAGGTTGATATCGGGGCGAACCGATTCCTCCTCTTCCTCTTCCTGCAGCTCCTCCTCCAGGATATCCGCGCAGATGTCCACACAGTCATCGCAGATATAGACCCCGGAAGGCCCGGCAATCAATTTGCGGACCTGGTTCTGGGTCTTATTGCAGAAGGAGCATCTGATATCGTTTCCGATCATTTTACCCGCCATTCTCTTCTCCTACTTCTTTTCGTCCTGCACCGCATGGGAGCTGATGACCATGTCCACGATGCCGTACTCCTTTGCCTCCTGGGCGCTCATCCAATTATCGCGTTCGGTGTCGGAGCATATGGTCTCATAGTCCCTGCCTGTGTTCTCCGCAAGGATATGGTTCAGCTTCTCCCTGGTCCTCAAGATATGCTTCGCGGCAATGTCAATTTCCGTGGCCTGTCCCTGGGTCCCACCCGCAGGCTGATGAATCATAATCTCCGCGTTCGGCAGGGCGTACCGCTTTCCCTTTGCGCCGCCGGCGAGCAGGAAAGAACCCATGCTGGCCGCCATGCCGATGCACACCGTGGACACATCGCACTTGATATAATGCATGGTGTCATATATGGCCATGCCCGCCGTAATGACACCGCCCGGGCTGTTGATATACAGATGGATGTCCTTCTCGGGATCCTCCGCTTCCAGGAACAGCAGCTGCGCCACCACGATGCTGGCAGAGGTATCGTTCACCTCTTCCCCCAGCATGATGATCCTGTCCTTCAACAGTCTGGAATAAATATCGTAAGACCGCTCGCCTCTGCTGGTCTGTTCAACGACATAAGGCACTAAACTCATTCTCAAACAACCTCCTGACTTTAACGTTCCAATCTATCCTGCTTACTCTTCCACCGCGTTCTCCACAACGAAATCGGCAGCCTTTCTGACACGGATGTCGCCTTTTACCTGCTCCCTGCCGTTCTCGCCCAGGAGCTCTTCCACCTTCTCAGGCTCCATCTGGTAGGCCTCGCCCATGGTCTTCAGCTCCTCGGCAATCTCCTCCTCGGTGACCTGGATGCCCTCGGCAGCCGCTACCGCCTCCAGCACCAGCCTGGACTGAATCTTCTTCATGACCTGGGGCTTCACCTGCTCCAGCAGCATCTCGCCGGTCATGCCGGTGAACTGCATGTACTGCTCCATGGAGATGCCCTGGGACTGCATCCTCTGGGCATAATCCTGCACCATCTGCCTCTGCTGGGTCTCAATCATGGCTTCCGGGATGTCCATCTTCGCGTCGGCGATGATGGCGTCGACGACGGCATCCTCCTTGACAGCCTTGGCCTCGTCCGTCTTGCGCTTCTCAAGCTTCTTCCTGATTTCTTCCCTGTATTCCTCTACGGTATCGCTCTCCTCGGAGACCTCGCCCACGAAATCCTCGTCAAGCTCCGGCAGCTGCTTCTCCTGCAGCCTCTTCACCGTACATTTGAACACCGCAGGCTTTCCTGCCAGTTCCTCGGCCTGATAGTCCTCGGGAAATGTGACGTTCACCTCTGTCTCAACGCCGATCTGTGCGCCAATCAGCTCCTCCTCGAAGCCCGGGATGAACGCGTGGGAACCGATGGTCAGGGGATAATCGCTTCCCTTGCCGCCCTCAAAGGCCACGCCGTCCATGAAACCCTCGAAATCGATGGTGGCGATGTCGCCGTCCTTTACAGCCCTGTCGGTGACGTCCACTGTGCGGGAGTTCTTGTCCCTCTCCTTATCGATTTCCGCGGTGACTTCTTCTTCTGTCACCTCCAAATCGGCCTTATCCACCTTCACGCCCTTGTACTGGCCAAGGGTCACTTCGGGCTTCAGGGCCACCTCCGCCGTAAAGATGAAAGGCTTTCCGGCCTCCAACTGCACCACATCTATCTGAGGGCTGGAGACAATCTCCTCCCCGCACTCGTCATAGGCTTTCTCATAGGCATCGGGAATCAGGGCATTGGCCGCATCTTCGTAGAAGACTTCCCTGCCGTATATCTGTTCGATCATCTTCCGGGGCGCTTTGCCCTTGCGGAATCCGGGGATGCTGATTCTGCCCCTGTTCTTCCGATAGGCGCCTTCGATGGCTTTCTCCAGTTCCTCCGCAGGCACTTCAATAGTAAGCTTCGCCATATTGTTCTCTAATTTCTCTACCTGTAAACTCATTTCTACCGTTTCCTCCTTCAATCGCCTGCGTCCTTCTCTCCCGCCTACACAGCAGACGCACTCACAGTCATTAACAGATTATAACATAATGTAAACGGAAATACAAATGTTTTTCTGATTTCTTTGGGTCTTATTTCTTAAATTTTATTAAAATTCTGAAAATGATGGGCTATGATCACCGTGCGGCCCGCCTGCCTCTCCCGGATATAATGCATTGCCCCGGCACAGGCGTCCCTGTCCATCCCGGTGAATGGTTCGTCCAGGAGCACATAGCGGGACTCCGCCTCCATGGCCCGGACCAGAGCCACCCTGCGCCGCATGCCGCCGCTGAGCTGCCTGCAGGGCTTGTGCAGGGCCTCCTGGGGAAGCAGTAGGCCCAGCGCCTCCTCCGCCCCCGCCCTGTCTCCGGTTGCCAGCTCCACATTCGTTACAGCGCTGTAGTCCTCGCAGAGCCTGTCCTCCTGAAAGACCACGCCGCACCGGGACGGGGCCGTCATCTGCCCGCTGTCCGGCTCGGTCAGCCGGGCCAGGATGCGCAGCAGAGTGGTCTTGCCGCTGCCGGATGGGCCGGTCAGATAGTAGGTCTGTCCGGGTTCATAGACCGCGCTCAGACGGTCTATGACAGTCTGTCCGCCGTAGGCCTTCGTCACCTCCGTAAGCCTGATGGCCCCCTCCTGTACCGGGGGCTTAGGGCATCCTGCACCGTGCATGCGCTCTTTCGCATGTTTTTGCTCTGCATAGCGCTTTCCCCCGCATCCCGGATTCCACGCGAAGAAACGATCCACGAGGTGCAGCACCGCCTTCTCGAAAAAGACGCTGAGCAGTATGACCGCCGCCGTCCACCCAAGGACTCCGGCCGTGTCCAGATATACTTTGGACAGATACAGGCCCTCTCCTATGGAGCCGCCGGGAACACCGATGACCTCCGCCGCGATTCCTGATTTCCAGCACATCCCCAGCGAAATCTTCATACCGCTGTACAGAAACGGCTTCAGGGCAGGACGATAGATATAGAAGAATCGGCTCCGCGCAGGAAGCCGGAAGACCCGGGCCATCTCCAGCATTTTGGAATCCGTGCTTTTCAGCCCTTCCAGTATATTGATGTAGATGTTAGGCAGGACTACCAGAAAGCAGATCACCGCGGACAGGGC
>NZ_CAPDXS010000031.1:36441-38533 GCF_948601915.1 uncultured Acetatifactor sp.
CCCCACCAGATAAGCAGCACCACCACAAAGGAAGCCACTGGCACGGCCTTCGCCAGGGCCATCAGGGGAGAAAGGAATTCTTCTATCAGGGAAAAGCGCCTGCTGCCGGAGGCCAGGAGCAGCGCCGCTGCCATGCCGGCAAAAAATCCCATGGCAATCCGCAGGAGGCTCCTGCCCACAGCCGTATAAAAGCTTCCCCCGCCAAACAGGGCCAGCATCCGCCAGGCTGTCTGTGCCGGTGTGGCCAGCAGAATCGGATTGTCCGCCGCCAGGGCGAGGATGTGCCATATCGTCAGCCACGCCGCGATGATGATGCATTTCCTCAGTTTCCCGATGACAGGCCTCTCAACAGCCGAATCCTTTTTGATGCCAGTTTCTTTCTTAATAATAGAAATCCTCCTCCGGCAGCGCCCCTCCGATCAGCCCCGCATCGAACCCGGCCAGCGCCTCCAGGTAGGCGGACAGGGCAGCCTTCATCTCCTCTCCGGTGACGCAGACCAGATTGCACCGGGGAATGGCCTCTGCGGCGATTGCCTCCTTTGCCACGATGCCCGCCCGGACGGCCATCGCCGCCCCCTTCTCCGGGTCGCCGTTGACTGCGTCCACGCTGCTCCCATGCTCCTCCAGGAAATCTTCGACTACATCCTCATGTTCCTCCAGGAATTCCCTGCGCACCACGGTGACCCCCGTCACCATGCCGCCTCCTTCCCCTCCCTGCAGCTGCTCCCACTGGGCATTCATGTCCATGGCGATCCGCAGATCCCCGTTCTGCATGAGGGCAGCGGTGGCAAAGGGCTGGGGGAGCAGCCCTACCCTGGAGGGATCCTCCGCCAGAAGCGCTGCCACCTCCGCGGGCTCCGATCTGTACTCCAGGACATAGTCCCCCTCCCCCAGGCCGCTCCTGTCAAGGACATAGCGCAGGGAGGCCTCCGGGGTGGCCCCTTTTCCCGTGAGGCAGATCGTCCTGCCCTTTAAATCCGCCGGGCCCGCCACCGCCTCATCCCCCGTGACCAGGTACAGGACGCCCAGGGTATTGATATCGACCACGCAGACGCCGCCCTCTGTCTTGTGATAGAGCACCGCCGCCACATTGGCCGGAATCAGGGCCATGTCCAGCTCCCCCTTGGCCATCAGGGGCAGCAGCTCGTCCGCGCCTACAGCCATCCGGAACTCATAGGGATGCTTCGTCTCCCCTTTTTCCGCCCTGTCCATCAAATCAAGGATGCCCAGGGAGGTAGGCCCTTTCAGGGATCCGATCCGGACGCTCTCCGGCCCTGCCTCCCTTCCGCAGCCGCTCAAAGGCAGCACAGAGAGCAGCATTATGGCAATCAGGGCATATAGAGGAAGACCTCTCCTCATTGCATGTTTTTTTGTATATTTACGCTTGCATTTACGCATATTTTGTCGTCTCTCCCCCTGTCGGCCTTCCCGCTACAGCTCCTTCAGCAAAATGTCATGGTTGATCGTCTCATAGAACAGCCTGCGGAACCGCTCCGGCTCCTTTGTCTGCCCCAGCGCCCACATGACCTTGGTCACCGTGGCCTCCAGGGTCATGTCATAGGTCTCCATCAGATGGAACTCCTCCTTGATGGCCTTCCCCACCTGATACACCTCCATGTCGCTGCCCTCGTGGGTCACCTGGGTGGCCATCATCACCAGCTTCCCCGCATCTATCCACCGCCTGATCTCCGGGTAGAAGGGCATCCGCCCGTACTCCGGCAGGCCGCCCACCCCAAAGGCCTCTATGATTACGCAGTCATAGTACGGAAAGAGGCGGTTCAGCACCATCCCGTCCATGCCCGGCATCAGCTTCAGCAGCAGAATCCCCTCGTTCAGCTCAT
Organism: uncultured Acetatifactor sp.; assembly: GCF_948601915.1. Taxonomy (NCBI): domain Bacteria; kingdom Bacillati; phylum Bacillota; class Clostridia; order Lachnospirales; family Lachnospiraceae; genus Acetatifactor; species uncultured Acetatifactor sp. The sequence continues at coordinate 38,283 of NZ_CAPDXS010000031.1, forward strand.
GATAGAATGTCACGGAGCCGGACAGTCTGTCCTTGTCCTCGATGTAGAACACCACCCTGCCGTCCCGTATCATAGCTATGCTGGGATAGTTGATGCTGGAGAAGGCATTGTAGCTCTTGGAGCGCTCCTTCTTGGCCCGGGTCCCGGCTATCACATTGCCGCCGAAGACGATGTTCACGCCGTGGGCCCTGTCCTCGGAGGCGAAGCGCAGGCTGTCCAGCAGATTGGTCCTGGCATCCGTTATGGGCAGG
>NZ_CAPDXS010000031.1:38543-40469 GCF_948601915.1 uncultured Acetatifactor sp.
TCGGCTTCTGGGCCCCTGTGACCACCACTGGCTTGGGGCTGTTCTGCACCAGGTAGGACAGGGCGGCCGCCGTGAAGGCCATGGTGTCCGTGCCGTGGCAGATAACGAATCCATCGTAGTCATCATAGCGCCTCTCGATCAGCGCGGTCAGCTCCAGCCAGTGCTTTCCGCAGACATTGGTGCTGTCCAGGCTGAAGGGCGATGCCACCTCCACCTGGCAGAACTCCCGGTATCCCTCCACATACTGCAGCAGCTCCGCCGCAGCTATCTTGGGAGCCAGCCCCTCCTCCGTGTATCCCGAGGCGATTGTGCCTCCTGTGGCTATCAGCAATATCTTTTTCATCCAGCTTCCTTCCTGCCCCGGGGGGCATCCTTTATACTTTCTCTGCCCACAGGCTGTTTCATGGGCCTCACAGTTCATGGGCTTCACAGGGACAGCGCCACAACTGCCTCTATGGCATCCGTATAGGGGAACATGTCCACTGCCACGCATTTTTCCACCTTGTACCCTTTTTTCACCAGGATCCGCAGATCCGCCACCAATGTCTCCGGATTGCAGGAGATGTACACGATGCGCCTGGGCCTGATCTTCGCCGCCGCGTTCAGGAAGGCCTCGCTGCTGCCGCTTCTGGGCGGGTCCATGAACAGCACGTCCAGCTTCCCGCCCGCCTCCGCCATCTCCAGCAGGAACTCCCCCGCGTCCCTCTGATAAAAGCGGACGTTGGATATTTTGTTGCGCCTGGCGTTGCTGACGGCATCCCGCACCGCGTCCCTGTTCAGCTCCACCCCCAGGACATTGTCCGCCTGCCTGCCGGCGATCAGGCCGATGGTCCCCGTGCCACAGTAGGCGTCCATCACGGTCTCCTCACCCGTGAGCCCCGCGTACTCCATGGCCTTGGCGTACAGTTTCTCTGTCTGCACAGGGTTCACCTGATAGAAGGACTTGGGCGAGATGCGGAAGGTCATGCCGCAAAGCTCGTCCTCGATATAGCCTTTTCCGTATATCACCTGCTCCCTGTCCCCCAGGACCATGCTGGTGTCCTTGTCGTTGATGTTGAGGACCATGGTGGTGATCTCCGGGTGGATCTTCAGCAGGGCCTTTACGAAATTGTTCTTGGAGGGCATGATGGGATAGCCCAGCACCAGCACCACCATGATCTGCCCCGTGGCATGTCCCACCCGTATCAGCACATGGCGCAGCAGCCCCCGGCCCGTGTCCTCGTCGTAGGGCCGTATCTTGAAGGATTTCAGAAGCCCCCGGATGGACACGATGATTTCATCCGCCTTCTGATTCTCTATCAGACAACTGTCTATGGGGACAATGCGGTGGCTCTTCTCCTCATAGGTGCCGGAAACGGCCCTGTGCCGCGCGTCCTCCCCGAAGGCCGCGTGGACCTTGTTGCGGTAATGGTTGGGGTCGTCCATGGGGATGATGTGCTCCGGCCTGCAGTAGGGCTCCATGAGCCTGCGGAACTTCGTGGCCTTGGCCTCAAGCTGCTCTCCGTAGCCTTTGTTGATCCACTGGCAGCTCCCGCATTTGGAGGCTACGGGGCACAGCTTCTGGGGCTCTCTCTTTCCGGAGGTTTTCCTGTCTTGGATGTCCCGCCCTGCCTTTTGGGGGGCATGCCCTCCCCTTCCGGGAGCCTTGGGCCCGGATGCCCCCTGGGGCCTTGGGCCTCCCCTTTCCGGGACATCCCGCTCCGCCCGCTTCCGGGGCATCCCTTTTCCTGACGTTTCCTTCTTCGGCTTACCGCTCATCGGCATATTCTTTCCTCTCCCGCTCCCGGCGACTGACAGGAGCATCCCTTTCTTGATCGACAGTCCAAAAAAATGCCAAATCTCTGTAGAAACAAAGATTTGGCATCTTAGCATGTATCGGAGTGGCGGGATTCGAACTCGCGACCTCCGCCTCCCTAAGACGGCGCT
>NZ_CAPDXS010000032.1:0-39682 GCF_948601915.1 uncultured Acetatifactor sp.
TCCCGCCGCCTGCTTGTAGGGCCGGATGTAGGTCGTGGCCGTGGTAGCACCTCCTTTTAACAGAAAAAATGACAGTAAGGCAACTCACCTTCTGTCATTCTTTCAAATAATTTATTAACTTAATTTCTATAATTAATGCTCTATCGGGATTGCCTCCTGCTGTTTTTGTAGAACAATGCTTGCATTTGCCCCATGTACTTTAGCAATAAGCCTATCCTCGCCGAGGACTTTGACAAGATTACTTATTTGGTTTCCCAGAGTTGTCTGACTATGATAGAAAATTGTTGTTTTGGTGCTTTCCATGTTAATTAGGCTTGAAAGAATATCTTTGTCGGTAATGTCCAAGGAATGTCCTATAATATAGACATTATGTATGGCATCTCCGTTTCTCCCATAACCCGATGGCATCTGTGCCATACTATTCATCCAGTCAATATATTTGCAGCCAGTCTTTTTATAAATTCTCTGATAAAATTTCTTGAACTGAATGAACTCATTGTCTCTATCTTTGGCATATCCTTCTAAATATTCATCAATTCCAAGAATAAGATTGCAATTATCGACGTCACTTCCAGCTTTTGTTTCCCCGTGAATATAGTCGTATCTTATTTTTGGATTTTTGTTTGCGTCATAAAATCTTTGATACGAATTAGGTGTTAAAGAATTGTAGGTATCAAAATTCCAATTTGTTGGAACAATTCATTATCTACAGATACGGTATATCGTGGTCTATCAGTAGCCATGTTCATCACCTCAGTCGTGATTATACACCAGTGAACCAGAGATGTAAAGAACTAATCTTAAAAAACACTTGACAGTGAATTGGTGAATCACTGAACCAGGTTGAGGAAAAAATATATAAAAGAAAGGAAATGGTGAAAATGGAATTTTCAAGAAAGTTCGTCAGCGAGTGCAGAGAGCATTCCACCTACCTGAAGCATGTGGCGGCCCCGCTCTTCCGGAAGAGCTTCACGCTGTCCGGGGCAAAGGCGCAGGGGGAGATTGTCCTCTGCGGCCTGGGCTTCTACGACCTGTTCGTGAACGGCCGGAAAATCACGAAAGGCTTCCTGGCCCCCTATATCTCCAACACGGACCACATCGCCTACTACGACAGATATGACATCGCCCCCTATCTGCGCCAGGGCGAGAACGTCATCGGCATCATGCTGGGGGACGGGTTCCAGAACGCGAAGACAAGAGTGTGGGACTTCATGGACAATGTGTTCAACTCCGCGCCCAAGCTTGCGCTGAGCGTTTCGCTTAAGGACGGGGCGGAGGAGCTGCGCTTCGATGCCACGGACTTCCTGTGCAGGAAAGGCCCCGTCTGGTTCAACGACCTGCGCTCCGGCGTGTTCTATGACAGGCGGCAGGAGCCTGCGGGCTGGACGGAGCCGGGGTTCGTGGAGGACGGGGAGTGGCATGGGCCGATCGCGGCGGAGCGTCCCCGGGGGGAGGCCAGGCTATGCAATGCGGACAACATCGTCGTCACAAAGGAAATCGCCCCGGTAAAGATCTGTCCCGGTGAGATGGCGCCCTACGGGCCGAGGCCGGATGTCTATGACGGCCTGTTCGGGCAGGATACCCCGGAGAAAGCGCCGCAGCGAAGCGGCGGATATATCTATGACTTCGGCGAGAACAACGCGGGCATCTTCCGCCTGAAGATCAAAGGCACGCCCGGGCAGCGCATAGACATCCAGTGCAGCGAGGAGCTGCTGGATGGGAAAGTGGACTACAGCAACATCAATTTCTATCCGGACGGCTACGCCCAGCGCGACATCTATATCCTGGGCAGCGAGGAAGAGGAGATATTCGAGCCCATGTTCACCTACCATGGCTTCCGCTACCTCTATGTCTCCGGCATCACGAAGGAGCAGACCACAGAGGGCCTCCTGACCTACCTTGTCATGAGCTCCGACCTGGAGGAGCGGGGGAGCTTTGCCTGCTCCGACGAGACGGCCAACAAGATATGTGAGATAGGGCGGCGCAGCGACCTGTCCAATTTCTACTATTTCCCCACGGACTGCCCCCACAGGGAGAAGAACGGCTGGACCGGGGACGTGGCTGCTTCCGCGGAGCATGTCATGATGACGCTGGGAGCGGAGGAGAGCTACAGGGAGTGGCTGAACAATATCCGGCTCTCCCAGCACCCGGACGGGATGCTGCCCGGCATCGTGCCCACGGATACCTGGGGCTATGAGTGGGGGAACGGACCGGCCTGGGACCGCGTCCTGTTCGAAATTCCATATAGGGTTTATCAGTACAGAGGGGATACGGAAATCATCCGGGAGAACGCCCATGCCATGCTGCGCTATCTGGAGTACATCAGCCGGCGCAGGGACGAAAAGGGCATCGTGGCCGTGGGCCTGGGCGACTGGGTGCCGGTGGACAGGGGTGCCGGAGACTACGAGGTTCCCCTGGGCTTTACGGATACGGTGATGGTGTACGACATGTGCCGCAAGGGCCGGGAGATGTTCGAGGCCGTGGGACTGGGGCTCCACGGGGCTTTCGCTAGGCAGCTGGGGAAGGAAGTGCTGGAGGCGATCCGCAGCCGGTACATCGACTTCGGCACCATGACCGTAAAGGGGGATTGCCAGACCGGCCAGGCCCTGGCAATCCACCACGATATCTTCACCGACGGGGAGAAGCCGGAGGCGTTCCGCAGGCTGGTGGAGATCGTGCACCGGGACGGGGACAAGGTGACATGCGGCTTCCTGGGCCTGCGGGTAATCTACCATGTGCTGGCCCGGTTCGGGGAGGCAGAGCTGGCCTACCGGATGGTCACAGGCAGGGAATACCCTTCCTACGGATACTTCATAGAGCGCGGCGACACCACGGTGCCGGAGCAGTTCCTTCCGGATGGGAAGAGGCGCATGAGCTCCCAGAACCATCATTTCCTGGCCGATGTGTCCCAGTGGTACATCCGCTATCCCGGCGGCATCAACGTGAGAAGCAGCAGGGAGGTGTCCATACGCCCGAAGTTCATAGAGAGCCTGACCTTTGCGAAGGCCCGCCATGTGCTGCCGGAGGGAGAGGTGGCGGTGGCCTGGAGGCGGGAGGCCGACAGGATACTTCTGGAAGTGGCCTGCCCGGACAGCGTGTCCTGCGAGATTCTGCTGGAGGATGGCTGGTGGTTCCGGGAGGAGAGGAAAGCCTATCTGGAAAAAGGCGCGGGGCGCTACGAAATCGTCTGGAAGACGGCTTCCGCGCAGTGATAGATAAAAGACATTTCATAAGGAAATACAAAAGCCCCGCTCCATAGCGCCGTAAGCGCCAGGGGGCGGAGCTTGCCTGTAAAAAGAACCAGTGGGCTGACCCGGCTCGGCAGAAGCTCATGGCGGGGCAGTCCTTCGTGGGGAAAAATCCTCAATATTCCGTAGTATACACCGAAATCCCGCTGCTCTCCGGCAGGTTCTCCAGGATGGTGTTCTGCCCGCACCACACCGCCTGGAAATCGCTCAAACCTTCCAGGGGCTTCAGGCTGGTGACATTGTTGTCCGTGATGTTCAGGTACTGGAGCTTTGGCAGGCCCGCCACGAATTCGATGCTGTCTATTCCAGTGGACTCCAGATGCAGCTCCGTCAAGTTCGGAAAATGGCTGAACATGTCGTAGTGCTCCGACAGCTTCACCCTGTCCCCGTTATTGTAGGTGGGGTCATGGAGGATGGAGATGTCGTTCATGGACAGAATCTCCAGGGTCTCGTTGGTGGGGATGGCGGCGAAGTCCATGCCTACCTGGCAGTCGTCCAGATACAGATACTGCAATGTAGGGATGCCAAATATCTCCTCTACATTTCCGAAGACAGACGTGCCGTCAAGGCTCAGTAAGGTCAGCTTCGGCAGATGGGTCAGGGGCTCCAGGGAGCTGGTATAGGAGGAGAAATCATTGATGTACAGCACCTGGATCTCCGGCAGGGAGGCGAATATATCCAGGGAATCCCCGCTGCAGTCCTCCAGGGAGAGGTAGGCCAGGCCTACCGCGTCCTTTACGGGGGACACGTCGCGCACGCCCTTCAGCGCCAGGGTCTGGAGGTCCGTCAGGCCGGCAAAGGAGGGCATGATGCCATTGTAGTTTCCGCTCATCTCCAGGGCCAGCTCCTTTAACAGCGTCAAACTGCCGATGACGGAATAGTCCGTGGTGTTATAGGAGCCGTCCAGGTACAGATACAGGTACTCCAGCTGCGGGCAGTCCCCCAGGGCGTCCACGCTGGATATCTGGGTGCTCTCTATGGTCAGGTTGGTCAGCGCCGGCATGTTCCTGACGAAATCGATGCTCTTGAGCTGGTCGGACTGGATGCTCAGCTCCTCCAGGCAGGGCAGGGACATGAGCGGGGAGAAGTCCGTGAGCCTGTCGCACCCCGACAGGGCCAGGCCCAGCAGGTCGGGGAACTGCTCCAGGGCGGAGATGTCCTCCAGCCCTGCATAGTCCGCCTTCAGGTACATGAGGTTCGGGAAGGCGTCCAGCCCCGACAGGCTGGAGGCAAGGAAGGAATCGTATACGCCCAGCTCCGTGATGGATTCCGGATGGGGGACGATGGAGGCCATCTCGGTGATGCTGTTCTCGGCGTAAAGGCCGGTGAGGGATTCCAGGCCCCTCAGGTCCCCTTTCGAAAGGGAATCGTCGATGGAGATCCACTCCAGCCCGGTAAAGCAGGACAGGTCGGAGAGCTCCAGCCCCGCGTCGGTCTCATAGGTGGCGGTATCGGCCTCGCCGCCGTTCAGTTGAAAGGTGATGCTCCTCTCGTCACGGTCGATCTGCAGCGCGGTGAGGCTGGCGAGCTCCTCCGCCGTGATGGTGTCGCAGGGTTTGTCCCAGATGTATTCCGCCACGGAACGGAAGAAGCTGGACTGGGGGGTTATGGGACCGGAGCCGACAGCTTCTCTGGTGGGCGCATCCGTCTCCTTCGAAGCCTGGGAGGAGCTGGCCCGGGCATTGGAGCTGGCGTAGCTGTCGGCCCTGCTGTCCGGGTGCGGGAACATGTCCTGAAAGAAGCCGGATTTCAACATGACGATGAGGGCGAACAGAGCCACGCAGACGACGCCCACCAGCACCCCTATCACGATTGCCACGGTGGGATTGTGCTCCGCGGGCCTCCCGGGGGAGGAAGGGACGTAGACGGTGGGCCTCCCGGAATAGCCGGACTGTCCGGAGGAGACGTAGCGGCTGCTCCGGCTGCCTGCGGTATTGCTGTCGTGCTGGGGAAAGGAAACGCCCTCAGAGGCGCTCTGTTCCTCCGTGCTTCTGACATAGTAGCCGCACTCCTTGCAGGTCATCCGCCCGCCTATCATTTTCAGCTTCGTGCCGCACATGGGGCACTTGGTAATTTCGTTTGCCATATGGATTCTATCCTCATTTCTATATAAACGGCATTTATACTGCACACCGGTCAAATTTGCAGTACGACCCGACTGCAGACCGCCAACCAAGTGCTTTCCCGAGTACACCACTGTAAATCCTGGCGGTCTGCAGTATAATTCTTACCGGTCGCATAGCACAGCCAGTCATGCCGTTTATCTGTTTTTTTGGTAAAATTTAATCGCTACATATATATGTAATATTAGGCTGTAATCTTTCCTCCGCCCTGTCCTGGCGCGGACATCAGGCCCTGCTCGCCCGGGAATGAATGCACCGCTAGATCCGCCAGTCGCAGGCGTCCTCCAGGACAGAGCAGAAGCGCTCCAGCCCTTCCTGGTCTTCCCGGGCGAAGCGCCCGCGGAGGGGGCTGTCGATATCCAGCACGGCCGTCAGCCGTCCAGCATGGTGGACAGGGACTACAATCTCCGAGCGGGAGGCGGCATCGCAGGCGATATGCCCCGGGAACGCGTGCACATCGGGGACCAGGATCGCAGCATCTCCCGCCGCCGCGTTTCCGCACACCCCTTTTCCGAAGTCGATGCGGATGCAGGCGGGCTTCCCCTGGAAGGGGCCTAAGACCAGCTGGCCCTCCCTCACCAGGTAGAAGCCTGCCCAGTTGATGTCGCTTAAGCTCATGTACAGCAGGGCGGAGGCGTTGGCCAGGTTCGCGATGGTGTCGCGCTCCGTGCGGGTCATGGAAGCAAGCTGCTCCCGGAGCAGGGAATAGTCAGTCATTTTCTGTATCCTCCACAGTAATCTTGATACGCATCTTCTCCGGCATCAGGCCGTCGTCCACCGCGAAGACGATGTAGTGTTCGCCCTTCTGGCTGCCGGTGGGCGTCCAGAGGAACTCTGTGTCGTCCGGGTTCAGCCGCGCGCCCTCCGGCAGGTTCTCACAGGTTATCTGCAGAGGCGAGGCCACGCCCTTCACGCTGTAATTGGGCAGCAGAATCTGGCCGTTGTACAGCCTGGTGCCGGTGGCCTCCTCGGACACATCGCTGGCAGGGTTGCGCACGGATAGACGGATGCGGCAGAGCTCTCCGGCCCGGATTCGGACAGGGGCCACGGGCTGGATATAGGGCCGGTACACAGTCAGGGGCAGAGGATAGTTGTCGGTCTCCACCTCATAATGATATCCGGTCTCCTGACAGGGCGCTGTGGGCAGGGGATAGAGGCTGTCCTGGGGAGTGCCGGGGGCGGGGGCATTGATCTCCACCTGCTTGACGCAGTCGGACTTGGCGTGAAGCGTCCTGGGCTGGCCGTCCTTTGTTCCGTCCCACAGGACCAAGGGCCTGTGGATTTCCAGCCCTGTGACTTCGGTGGTGAAATAGGGCTGCTCCGGCACGTCCTCCGCATTGGTATGCCGTCTGTAATGATCGGTGACGGCGGCGATAGGAGCCATGTCCCGGGCACAGTGGGCCTCCATCCCGTCCACGCAGACATCCTTTACGTCATCGAAGACGCAGACATGCCTGTCGTCGGGCACCTTGCAGGAAAAACGGATATTCTTAAGGGTCAGGCCGTCCACATGCTTGGCAAAGAGGCCGTAGGCGGGCAGGATCCCCCAGGTGCTGGGCTCCGGATAGGCCCCCGGCAGCTCCGGTACGTTATAGGGATTCCCCCGCCAGCAGTTCTCCCGGGCATCCCAGTCTGCCCGGGGCAGCAGGCCTTCGCCTCTGGAGAAGAAGGTGTTCACCAGCCAGGGGAGATTCTGGACGCGCTCCTTCGTGTGGAACTGGGAGAACTTCCACTCCGTGTTCAACTGCCTCTGTTCCACGGCGTGCTCCATGGTCAGGCCGCCTCTGTACTCCACGGAGATATTCTCCAAAACGATATTTTTTATATGGGAATCCGTCAGCCCCATCAGCAGGATAGGGTAGCGGGGATCCGCGTTGGTGACGGTGACGTTGCGGATCAGTACATTACTCACGGTGGCCATGGTGGCGGATCCGATGGCATTGGCATATAAGGGCAGGTCGGTATCCTTCAGCTCTCTGGAGAAATCAGCCACATAAGCGCCGTGGGCCTCTGGATGCAGAGCACCGTGATTCTGGCGGGAGCTTCCCTGGCTGGAGGTGTTCTTCTGGGCGTAGCTCTCGGACTGCCAGACCCTGAGATAGTAATGCCCGTCTAACTCCTCGTAATTGGCCGGATTGCACGCCACCGGATTGTGGGGATCCACGATTTCAAAGGAGGAATGCCCGTCCACGGTGACGGTCTTCGTCCGGTTATAGTGAGGGGCATAGCGCCTGGCGGGATAGCAGTGGTAGGCCCTTTCGTTGGGCAGCACCCAGTTCCTGTCGTCCAGGCGCACATTGGTGTCCAGGGCCGGATAGGCCGAGGAGGAGGCATTTCCCGTCACGGGGAACCTGGCCCTGTCTCCGGCCCGCAGGAAGATGGGGGAGCTGGACACATTGTCCAGGACGCAGTCCTCGAAGATGACATTGGTCAGGGAGGAGCAGTCCACGGACTCCATGCAGAAGCCTCTGGACCTCTCGAACCGCACCCGCCTGATCGTCACCAGATGGTAGCCGCAGGTGGCCTCCGTGCCGAACTTCAGCCGTCCGGTGGGGCCGCAGCGGTCCACGGCAATCAGCTTGTCCCTTGTGTACTCCCCGGCGTATACGCTGCCCGCGTCGTAGCCGCATACGGTGCAGTCCTCTATGAGCACGTTCTGGAGGGGCTCGAAGATGCCCGCCCCGAAGGAGGCCTTCAGGCACAGGCTCTCGTCGGTGAGGGAGTTGCAGATGGTGTGCCGCACCGTCACGTCCCGGCAGCAGTCGATGTCGAAGGCGTCCCTAATGGTGTCCACCAGGATGTGGTCCACGTACAGGTTCCGGCATCCCTCCGCGATGATGGCGAAATGCCCGCCGATGGTGACGGAGAAATCCTCCAGGACCACGTTTTCACAGCGGACGAGAGCGATTCCCTTATTGCCGAACCACTCCTCCTGATGGCCCTTTGCCTCCCTTGACATGGGTTCCTGGGGATCCCCGCCCTGAAGCACATGCTCCAGGATGCCGCTTTTCTCATCGAAGCGCCCTCCGGTGATCAGGCCCCTGCCGGAGATCATGATATTCTCCAGGTCGGATCCGTAGATCAGGCTGTTGGAGAAGTAGGAATGCCCATGGTCCTGGAGGCCCACGTAGCGGTTCACCTCGGGCTCCTTATAATTGCCGCCCTCGCCGGGCGCAGCCTGGCGGGAATGGGGATTGTCGGTCCTGGCGGCCGATACCACTGCGCCTTCCGAGAGATAGAGATTCACATTGCTTTTCAGGAGGATGGTATAGGTGTGGAAGGTTCCCTTCGGGAAGACTACAGTCCCGCCTTCCATTGCGGCAGCCTGTATGGCGCTGTTGATGGCCTGGGTGTTCACGGCCGGGGCGGCATCTTCGCCGGCGCCGAAGTCGGTGATGAGGAAAGACCTATGCTTTAACAGGTTCCTGGGGCGGATAGAGGCGCCCGTGGCCTCTGGTATTGTGTAGGATGACATTTGTGTTATTGCTCCTTTGATAAATGAACCCGGTTGACTGTATCTTCTACATCCAATTATACTATATTTTTCAAAAAATACTAGTTTTTCTATTGACATTTCTTTGGGAAAGCGCTATTATTCAAAATAATTTGATTATCAAATATTTTGAAAGTCAAATAACTTGAATTGCAAACTATATCTTGCGGTAATGAAAACTATGTAAAAGGAAAAGGAGAACCGGCTATGTTTGAGAAACTGAAAGAAATCATCGAGGAGAAGCTGAACGCGGAAGGGGCGGCAATCACGGAGGAGACCAGCTTTAAGGAAGATTTGGACGCGGATTCCCTGGATCTGTTCGAGCTGGTGATGGCGCTGGAGGACGAATTCGATGTGGAGATTCCCTCCGAGGAGCTGGAGAAGCTGGCTACGGTGAAGGACGTGATGGACTATCTGGCGGCCAAGGGCATCGAGATGTAAGGATGCCCCGCAGCGCGGATATTTGGAGAGTCATGGAATAGGCTCTCGGAATCTCTGGAAGCAGACTCCGGCATGGGAGTAGGACGGCGCCTGGAAAAATGGGGGAGCCGCCCCAAAGGAATTAAGGAAAGCCGCGTAATATGCGGTCTGGAGATTCCGAGAGGATATTGGAAAGAAACGGTGAGAATGTGGGGACGGGAATGAAGACTAGGATAACGGAACTTCTGGGAACGGAATATCCCCTGATCCAGGGGGGCATGGCATGGATAGCGGAGTGCCGTCTGGCCGCCGCGGTGTCCGAGGCGGGCGGCTTCGGCATCATCGGCGCGGGGGCGGCTCCAGCGCAGTTCGTCCGGGAGCAGATACGGCAGTGCAGGGCCATGACGGATAAGCCCTTCGGCGTGAACATCATGCTGATGAACCCGGAGGCGGACGCCATCGCCCGGGTGGTGGCCCAGGAGGGCGTGAAAGCAGTGACCACCGGCGCGGGGAATCCGGGCAGATACATGGCGGACTGGAAGGCCGCCGGGGTGAAGGTGGTCCCGGTGGTGGCCAGCGTGGCCATGGCAAGGATGATGGAGCGCGCCGGGGCGGACGCCGTGGTGGCGGAGGGGACGGAGGCCGGCGGACATATCGGATCCACCACCACCATGGCGCTGGTGCCCCAGGTGGCGGACGCGGTGGAGATCCCTGTGATCGCCGCCGGGGGGATCGGGGACGGAAGAGGCTTTGCCGCGGCGTTCATGCTGGGCGCGGAGGCGGTACAGATGGGCACCCGTTTCCTGGTGGCGAAGGAGTCCATCGCCCATGAGGCGTACAAGAAGAAGGTCATCGCCGCAAAGGACATCGATTCCGAGGTCACGGGCATGAGCCACGGCCACCCCGTGCGCCAGCTGCGCAACCGGATGACCAGGGAATACCTGAAGCTGGAGAAGGAGGGCGCCTCTTTCGAGGAGCTGGAGCAGCTCACCGTGGGAGCGCTGCGCAGGGCCGTGCTGGAGGGCGATGCCGTGAACGGCACGCTGATGGCAGGGCAGATTGCGGGGCTGGTGAGCAGGGAGCAGACCTGCCGGGAGATCATAGAGGAAGTCATGGGACAGGCGGCGGATTTGCTGCAGGGCCGCGGGGCGTGAGGGCTTCCGGCGGGAGCCTGGGCGACAGTATATGTAAAAACGTTTACTTATCGATGATATAATAATTATTTGGATAGAGGGATTGAAATGGGAAAGACAGCGTTTATTTTTCCGGGACAGGGAGCCCAGTATTGCGGGATGGGAAAGGATTTCTTCCAGGCCTTTCCCACAGCCAGGAGCGTGTACGCCACAGCCGGGGAGGCCGCGGGCCTGGACGTGGGGGAGCTCTGCTTTACGGAGAACGAGAGCCTGGATGTCACGGAATACACCCAGATCGCCATGCTGGCCACGGAGGTGGCGATCCTGAAGGTACTGGAGGAGAAGGGACTTCGGGCGGACTGCGCCGCGGGCCTGAGCCTGGGGGAGTACGGGGCGCTGGCGGCTGCCGGAGTCATGGAGCTTGCCCCATTGTTCCGGCTGATCCGCTGCCGCGGCATCTTCATGCAGGAGGCCTATCCGGTGGGCGGCGCCATGGCGGCGGTGCTGGGGCTGGACGCTGACAGGATACGCCAGGTCTGCGCCGGGACTGCGGGAGTGGTATCGATCGCCAACGACAACTGCCCGGGACAGATCGTCATCACGGGGGAGGCCCCGGCAGTGGAGGCGGCCTGTGAGACGCTGAAAGCGGCAGGCGCCAAGCGGTGCGTCCCCCTGAACGTCAGCGGCCCCTTCCATTCGCCTCTCCTGGCGGAGGCGGGGAAGAAGCTGGCGGCGGAGCTGGAGGGCGTTTCCGTGCAGGCCCCCCGCATCCCCTACATCTGCAACGTGGAGGCGGACTATGTGACGGACAGCGCCCGGATCAAGGAGCTCCTGGCCAGGCAGGTATCCTCCACGGTGAGATGGCGGGAGACCATGGAGCGGATGCTTGCGGACGGGGTGGACACCTTCGTGGAAATCGGGCCCGGGCGGACGCTGGCAGGGTTCCTGCGGAAGATGAGCCGGGACGTGAAGGTGCTGAACGTGGCCAAGGTGGAGGATATGGACGCGGCGCTGGCTTAAGGGGCCGGCAAAAGCGGAGGGCATCTGCCCTGACCGGATTCCCGCTGCCGGGCTTATGGGACGGGAATCCGGAGAGCGTTTCGGTGGGAATAGCGTTTCTGAGGGATATAAAAGAGGCCCGGGCCATCTGATAGGACCGGCGGCCGGGCAGAATGAGGGACAGAGAAAATGGTAGAAGAAAAGATTCCGGCTTCCGGCAGGGAGCTGGCAGGCAAGGTGGCCCTGGTGACGGGAGCCAGCCGGGGCATCGGCAGGGCCATCGCGCTTACGCTGGCCGGACAGGGAGCCACGGTGCTGGTGAATTACAATGGCTCCAGACAGAGCGCCCTGGAGGTGGTGTCGCAGATTGAGGCGGCGGGCGGGGCGGCCCGGGCCATAGGCTGCGACGTGTCCGACTTCGGGGCCTGCGGCCGGATGGTGGAGGAAATCGTGGCCGACTACGGCCATGTGGACATCCTGGTGAACAATGCCGGGGTGACAAGGGACAATCTGGTGGCGCGCATGTCCGAGGAGGACTACGACCATGTAATGGACATCAACCTGAAAGGCGCGTTCCACACCATCCGCCATCTGACCAGATATTTCCTGAAACAGAGAAAGGGCAAGATCGTCAACATCTCCTCCGTGTCCGGCGTGGCTGGAAATGCGGGCCAGGCCAACTACGCCGCGTCCAAGGCGGGGCTGATCGGGCTGACGAAGAGCGTGGCCAAGGAGCTGGCGGGCAGGAACATCTGCGTCAATGCCGTGGCGCCGGGCTTCATCGAGACGGAGATGACCCAGGCGCTGCCCCAGAAGACAAGGGAAGCGGCCGTGGCCTCGATTCCCATGGGCAGGATGGGAAGCCCCCGGGACGTAGCCGAGCTGGTGGCCTTTTTGGCAGGGGACAGGTCGGACTATATCACCGGGCAGGTCATATGCGTGGACGGCGGAATAGTGTGAGGAGAAGTTTCAAGCGGTCCGAAGAAGGCCCGCCGAGGATTTCCGGATTCAGGGCATATTATCGTGATTTGGAGGGTATGGCATGAGGAGAAGAGTAGTAGTGACAGGGATGGGGGCCATCACCCCTATCGGCAATGGCGTGGAGAACTTCTGGCAGGGCATCCGGCAGGAGCGCATCGGCTTCGGGCCCATTACCAGGTTCGACGCCGGGGGCTATAAATGCAGCCTGGCGGCGGAGGTGAAGGACTTCGATCCGGAGCGCTATATGGACAAGAAGGCGGCCAGGCGCATGGAGCTTTTCTGCCAGTACGCGGTGGCGGCGGCAGGGGAGGCCCTGGCGGACGCGGCGCTGGACATGGAGAAGGAGGACGCCTACCGGGTGGGATGCTTCGTGGGCAGCGGCGTGGGCAGCCTGCAGGCCATGGAGCGGGAGTGCGGCAGGCTTTCCGAGAAAGGCCCCTCCAGGGTAGGCCCTCTGTTCGTGCCGCTGATGATATCCAACATGGCGGCGGGCAATGTGAGCATTGCCTACGGCCTGAAAGGCAAGAGCCTGAATGTGGCCACGGCCTGCGCCACGGGCACCAATTCCATCGGGGAGGCCTTCCGCTCCATCCAGTACGGGGAGACGGACGCCTGCGTGGCCGGGGGGACCGAGGCGGCGGTATGCCCGATTGGAATCGCCGGGTTTGCCGCGCTGAACGCTCTGTCCGCCAGCACGGATCCCCTGAGGTGCTCCATCCCCTTTGACAGGGACAGGAGCGGCTTCGTCATGGGCGAGGGCGCGGGCATCGTGGTGCTGGAGGAGCTGGAGCACGCAAGGAGGAGAGGCGCGCGGATCTACGCGGAGGTGCTGGGATACGGCTGCACATCCGACGCGTACCACATCACTTCCCCCGCCGAGGACGGCGCGGGCGCGGCGGCAGCCATGAAGAACGCCCTGGAGGACGGCGGCGTGGAGCCCGAGGCGCTGGGCTATATCAATGCCCACGGCACTTCCACCCACCACAACGATCTCTTCGAGACCAGGGCCATCAAGCTCGCCTTCGGTGACCACGCGAAAAGGCTCCGTATCAATTCCACCAAATCCATGATAGGGCATCTGCTGGGAGCCGCCGGGGCGGTGGAGTTCATCGCCTGCGTGAAGGAGATCCAGGAGGGATTCCTCCACAGGACAGTGGGCCTGCGGGAGACGGAAGAGGAACTGGATCTGGATTACTGTATGGAGAGCCATGAGGAGGCGGTGCCCTATGCCCTCAGCAATTCCCTGGGCTTCGGAGGGCATAATGCCAGCATCCTTTTGGGAAAAATGGAGTAGGAGGAGATTGCGTCATGTCATTGTTAACCGCAAAGGAGATCATGGAGATCATACCCCATCGCTATCCCTTTTTGCTGATAGATACCATTGAAGAGCTGGAAGCGGGCAGCCGGGCGGTGGGCCAAAAGTGCGTCAGCATGAACGAGCCTTATTTCCAGGGACATTTTCCGGGGAATCCGGTGATGCCGGGGGCATTGATCGTGGAGGCCATGGCCCAGACAGGAGCGGTGGCCATGCTGTCAGTCCCGCAGTGGAAGGGGAAGACGGCGTATTTCGCGGGGATAGACAAGGCGAAATTCCGCAGGAAGGTGATTCCCGGGGATGTATTGAGATTGGAGGCCAGGGTCGTCAAGTGCAAGGGTCCCCTGGGCATCAGCGAGGCAGTGGCCACTGTGGACGGCAAGGTGGTGGCTCAGGCGCAGCTCACATTCGCAATCGGGGCGGAGTGAGCCGTCGCGCAGCGACTTTAATGAATAGGAGGACTTAAAATGGGCGGACTGTTCAGAAAGAAAGCATCTGAAAAAGAGGATCAGCTACGGAAGAAACGCGAGACGTTCTTTACCAGACAGCGGAACCAGGAGGACGGTTCCGGCAGCCGCCGGACGGATGGTTCCCAGGCGGCAGCTCAGGACAGGGCGCGGAAAGCGGAGGCTCCGGGGGCGGCCGGATTCGAGGAGAGAGCGGCGCAGACGGATGGCGATGTCCGCTCCCAGGAAAAGGAAGCCTACATGATCCGCTGCCCCAAGTGCGGCAAGATGGTGAACCGGGACAGGGTGGCCAGGCGCAAGTACATCTGCTACGAGTGCGAGGGATACTTCCGGGTCAGGACCAACAACCGCATCCGCATGGTGGCGGATCCCCATACCTTCCAGCCCTGGTTCACGGATATGCCGGTGAGAAACCCACTTTCCTACGAGGGATATGAGGAGAAGCTCCGGGAGGCGAGGGAGAAGACCGGCCTGGAGGAGGCTTTCACCGTAGGCCAGTGCAAGGTCTTCGGCCAGGACATCGTGCTGGGCATCTGCGATTCCAGGTTCCTGATGGCCAGCATGGGGCATGTGGTGGGGGAGAAGATCACAGCCGCCATCGAGCGGGCGGTGGAGCTTAGGCTGCCGGTGTTCTTCTTCTGCTGCTCCGGCGGGGCCAGGATGCAGGAGGGCATCATCTCCCTGATGCAGATGGCCAAGACCTCCGCGGCCATCCGGAAGCTGGACGAGGCCGGCTTGTTGTACTGCACCATTCTCACAGACCCTACCATGGGCGGCGTCACGGCCAGCTTCGCCATGCTGGGGGACGTGATCATGGCGGAGCCCGGGGCGCTGATCGGCTTCGCCGGGCCCAGGGTCATCCGCCAGACCATCGGCCAGGAGTTGCCGGAGGGCTTTCAGACGGCGGAATTCCTGGTGGAGCACGGCATCATAGACGGCATCGTGAGAAGGGATGCGCTGAAGAAGACCCTGTATTTCCTGGTGAAATCCCATCAGGGCAAGGAGGGTGAGTACGCTGACTTTACCGGGGGGAAGGACTTCCATTTCGTGCTGAACGAAGTGCTGAAGGAGCAGACCTGGAACATGAAGCCCGCAGGCGCCTGGGAGAAGGTGAAGGCCGTCCGGAGGCTGGAGCGGGCAAGTGCCTGTGACTACATGGCCAGTATCTTCGACAATTTCGTGGAGGCCCACGGGGACAGGAGCTTCCGGGACGACCCGGCCATCATCGGCGGCATCGGCTTTCTGGAGGGACAGCCGGTGACGGTGATCGCGGAGCATAAGGGCAAGGACGGAAAGGAGTGCCAGCGGCGCAATTACGGCATGCCCATGCCAGAGGGCTACCGCAAGGCCCTGCGCCTGATGAAGCAGGCGGAGAAGTTCCACCGCCCCATCGTAAGCTTCATCAATACCTCCGGAGCCTACTGCGGCATCGAGGCGGAGGAGCGGGGCCAGGGCGAGGCCATCGCCCGCAGCCTGCAGGAGATGTCCGCCCTGAAGGTGCCCGTGCTGTGCATCTTCATCGGCGAGGGCGGCAGCGGCGGCGCCCTGGCCACGGCGGTGGGGAACGAGGTGTGGATGCTGGAGAATGCTACGTATTCCATCCTGTCCCCCGAGGGCTTTGCCTCCATCCTCTGGAAGGATTCCTCCAGGGCCCGGGAGGCCAGCGAGATCATGCGCATCACGGCCCAGGACCTGAAGCTCCTGCATGTGGTGGACAGGATCGTCCCGGAGTTCGGCGGGGCGGACAGCACCACCGCGGAGGCCATCGGCGGCTACCTGAAGGAGCAGATCATGGCCTTCCTGCAGCGCTACCAGGGCCTGTCCGGCCAGGAGATCGCCGCCCAGCGCTACGAAAGATTCCGCAGATACTAAAAACAGGGAGAGGCGCAGAAGTGAGCCGAGAGGCGAAGCCCTCTTCAGTGCCGTCGCGCAGCGACTTACGGGCGAAGACTCGAAGGCGCACGAGAGGAATCTTCATATGTTCACTTCCATATGAAGATTCCTCTCCCAGAAGTGAGCCGAGAGGCGAAGCCCTCTTCAGTGCCGTCGCGCAGCGACTATAATAGGAGAACAGAATACTATGTCGATTCGGATCATGGGAACAGGAAGCGCCCTCCCCGGGCGCGTGGTGGAGAACAGGGAACTTGAGGGGATGGTGGACACATCGGACGAATGGATCAGAGAGCGCACCGGCATCGGCAGCCGGCATGTGTCCACCGGGGAGACAGTGGCCTCCCTGGCGGCGGAAGCCTGCGGGCGGGCCCTTGCGGATGCGGGAAGGCAGGCGGAGGAGGTGGAGCTCATCCTGGCGGCCACCTGCTCCCCGGAGGAAGCGGCCCCCTGCGTGGCCTGCCGGATCCAGAGCGAGATCGGAGCCGGAAATGCCGTGGCCTTTGACGTAAACGCGGCATGCGCCGGTTTTTTGTTTGCCCTGCACACGGCGTGGGCCTATGTGGAGGCCGGCATCTACAGGAACGCTCTGATCGCTGGCAGCGAAGTGCTCTCCAAGCTGGTGGACTGGGAGGACAGGGGCACCTGCATCCTCTTCGGGGACGGCGCGGGGGCGGTATACGTGGAGAAATGTGAGACGGGCGGCATCCTGGGCTTCGTGCAGCATGCGGACGGGAAGAAAGGCGGGGTGCTCGGCGGGGGCGGCCGGCAGCTTTCCAATCCCTGGGCCGGGCAGCAGGATTACCGCAGGTTCTTCCAGATGGACGGCCGGGAGGTGTTCGCCTTTGCGGTGCGCCAGGTGCCCCTGAATGTGGAGGAGGCCCTGGGAAAGGCGGGGCTCGCCATAGGGGATGTGGATCTGTTCGTGCTCCATCAGGCCAACCGGCGCATCATAGAGGGCGTGGCGAAGCGCCTGGGCGTAAGCCTTTCCCTCTTTCCCATGAACCTGGAGCGGGTGGGCAACACCTCCTCCGCGGCCATCCCGCTTCTGCTGGACGAGCTGAACCGGGAAGGACGCCTGCGGCGGGGGATGCGGCTGGTGCTGTCCGGCTTCGGGGCCGGGCTGACCTGCGGGGCCTGCGTGATGGAATGGTAGGCATGAGGTTCCGGGGCAAAAGCCTATTGACTTTTTTTCCGAAATGAGTACATTATTATTATATGGCTCGGATCCGGGCCAGGGTCTGGGGAGGACAGCGGGGGATAAATGGTACAGAATACGAGGCGCTCCATAAACGAATTGCTAATCAGCTTGTTCAACCATGTGATGGACATGGAGGCGAAGGCCGTGATCACCGAGGAGTACAGGGACATCACCAACAACGATATGCATATCATAGAGGCAATCGGCGTGGAGGAGCCCAGGAACATGTCCGTGATCGCGAACCGGCTCTCCGTCACGGTCAGCACCCTGACCACGAATATGAACGGGCTGGAGCGCAAAGGCTATATTATGCGGGAGCGCAGCACGAAAGACAAACGTGTAGTACATGTCCTGCTGACGGACAAGGGAAGGAAGGCCTTCTACCACCACAGAGATTTCCATAAGAAGATGATCAGGGCCATCGTGAAGGGCCTGAGCGGGGAGGAGATGGAGATCCTCTACCGCTGCCTTGTGAACCTGGACTCTTTTCTGGAAGCCGAAGGCGGGGAGTGCGGAAGGGCCCCTTCCACATAGAGAAAAGAGAGTGTGATTTTCATGAACATGGGAGAAAAAGTCAATCAGGTGCTGGGAAAGCTCAAGACGGTCATCTATGGCAGGTTCGCCATGATCCTGCTGGGCTTTCTGGCGCAGCTCATTCTGCTGACGGTGGGATATATCCTCCTGCGCAATTACAGCTATCTGTTCTACGGGCTTTTTCTGGCGGTCAGCGCCATAGTGGTGATCTATATCTACAATGCCCCCGGCAATCCGGACCTGAAGCTGTCCTGGATGCTGCCCATCGCCATATTCCCTGTGTTCGGGGCCATCTTTTACATGACCATCGTCATGCAGCCGGGCACTACGGTCCTGTACGAGCGGCTTACGGAGCTGTCGGGGCATACCAGGAAGTACGTGGTTCCCAGGAGCGACACCAGGGACAGGCTTAGGACGGAGAGCCCCCACATGGGGCAGCTGGCCTATTACCTGGAGAAATACGACAACAGCCCGGTCTATGACAACACTCAGATGAAATATTACGCCCTGGGGGACAGCCAGTTCGTGGACATGGTGGAGGAGCTGAAGAAGGCGGAAAAGTTCATCTTCATGGAATTCTTCATCGTGTCCGGCGGGCAGATGCTGGGGACGATTCTGGACATCCTGAAAGAGAAGGCCAGGCAGGGCGTGGAGGTGCGCTTCATGTGCGACGGCACCAATGTGCTGTGGAACCTGCCCGAGTTCTTCCCCCAGATGCTGGAGGCGGAGGGGATACGCTGCAAGATGTTCGCGCCGATCCGCCCTGTTTTCTCCCCCCATTACAACAACCGCGACCACCGCAAGATCCTGGTCATTGACGGAAAGGTGGCCTTCACCGGCGGCATCAACCTGGCGGACGAATATATCA
The DNA here is from genome assembly GCF_948601915.1 of uncultured Acetatifactor sp. NCBI lineage: Bacteria > Bacillati > Bacillota > Clostridia > Lachnospirales > Lachnospiraceae > Acetatifactor > uncultured Acetatifactor sp. Next base: position 18,673 of record NZ_CAPDXS010000032.1, read on the forward strand.
ACAAAAAAGAGCGCTTCGGCCACTGGAAGGATGTAGGGGCCAAGATTTCGGGAGACGCCGTGGAGCGGTTCACCTATATGTTCCTGGAGCTGTGGGACGTGGACGGGGAAGAGGAGGCCTATGGGAAATACAGACTTCCCGGGGAGGCATCCTGCGGAAGCGACGGCTATGCCATCCCCTACAGCGTCTGCCCCCTGGGGCCGGAGCGGGTGGGGCAGATGGTGTACCTGGAGATCCTGAACACGGCCCATACCTATGTGCACATCATGACCCCCTATCTGATACCGGATTACCAGATGCTGACTGCCCTGAGCTATGCCGTGAAGCGGGGGGTGGAGGTGGTCATCATCATGCCCCACATCCCGGACAAGAAATATGCCTTCCTCCTGGCCAAGACCTATTACGACCAGCTGCTGGAGGCGGGGGTGCGGATCTGCGAATACGAGCCGGGCTTCGTCCATGCCAAGGTATTCATCTCCGACAATGTGAAGGCGGTGGTGGGCACGGTGAACCTGGACTACCGCAGCCTCTTCCACCATTTCGAGTGCGGCGTGGTGCTGTACCGGAATTCCCAGATAGCGGTGATGGAGCAGGATTTCCAGGATACGCTGGGCAAGTGCATCGAGATGAAAGAGGGGGATTACGGGAAGCTGCGGCTGCGGGACAGGGCAATCGGAAGGATTATGCGGCTGGTGGCGCCGCTGATGTGAGGTATGCGTAAGAGAAGGGCGGGGGTTCCTGCCCTTTTTCCTGTTCCTTTTTTTGCATTTCCATGAAACCTGTCAGGCCGGATGTCGTCTATAGAGACAGGAGAGGGCTGCGCGGCCCGGGGACGCGGCGCACATAGGAGGGAGGCATATCTTGAAGGATGCACAGATACTGGATTTATATTGGGAGAGACAGGAGCAGGCGATCTATGAGACCCAGAAGGCCTATGGGAACTACTGTTACAGTATCGCCTGGAACATCCTGTACTCCAGGGAGGACTCGGACGAGTGCGTGAACGACACATGGCTGCGGGCCTGGAATGCCATACCGCCCAAGCGGCCGAACCGCCTGGCGCTGTTCCTGGGGACGATCACCAGGAACCTGTCCCTGGACAGATGGAAGGAAAGGCATGCCATGAAGAGAGGAAAGGGTGAGATGGAGCTTGCGCTGGACGAGCTGGCGGAATGCCTGCCCGACACCCATGACACGCAGGCGGAGGTGGAGGCGGCGGAGCTGGCGCGGCTGGTAAACGAATTCCTGTACGGGCTGCCGGAGCGGGACTGCAATATCTTCCTGCGCCGCTACTGGTACGTGGAGGAATACGGGGACATCGCCAGGCGCTACGGCATGAAGCTCAACACGGTGAAGACCTCCCTGTTCCGCACCAGGGCCAAGCTGCGGGCATATCTGGAAAAGGAGGGCGTGGTGATATGAGGGGATATGGCGATTCCGAAGGAAAGCATGCTTTCGAGGGCAAGCTGCGGCGGAAGGAGCCGGAACGGGCCATGCGGCTGATGGAGGCGCTGTCCGATGTAGACCAGGCCCTGCTGGAGCGCTGTGCGGGAAACGGGAGGGTGACGGTCTGCCGCAGGCCCCTGTGGCGAAGCGCCAGAGCTGCCGCGGCAGTGCTGTGCCTGGCAGTGGCGGGGGCGGCAAGCTGGGGAGGATATCAGCTGTCCCAGATGAAGATGGGCAGCGCGGATTCCTCCGGGGGCAATGCCGCGCCGTACATGGAGGAGATTCGGGAAGACATAGAAGAGGACATGCCCCAGGATGCGGTGACAGGGGAGGCCGCGCCGGAGGCAGCGGGAGCTGAGGATGCCGCGGAGGCAGGACAGGGCGGGGAGCAGGCCTGTCAGACGGAAGACGGCAAGCGGATGGAAGGGCAGGAAGCGGACGGGGGGCAGATGCTGCCGGAGCAGGAAGCGGCCGAGGATAAGAACGGGAATCAGGACAGAGGCGGGGCCGAGGGAGGCGCCATGGGAGAGGAGGGAAGCCCTGAAACGGATGTTGGCGGCTGTCCATTGCCGCCGCAGTCCCAGAAGCTTATGCTGGCCCAGGCCAGGGAGGACGCCGTGCTGGGAGCCTATGTCCCCACGGCCCTTCCGGCGGGATATGCCTTCGAGGAGGGACATCGTGTGACGGAAAGCCAGGAGCCGAACATGACCCTGTGCTGGATCAGGGGAATGGACTCCATCACGCTGCATCTGGAGAGGACAGCGAATCCGCCTGCCACAGTGGATGTGGAGGAGACGGAGAGCTATGACCAGCGGCTGTATGAGGTGCCCTATGGGGAGACCGTACCGGAAGAATATCGGCAGACCTTCGACAATCCGGTGTTCGCCGTGGAGGATTTTAACCTGGAAATCGTAAAGAGCCGGATGAAGTCCTATGACGACCAGGGGGACACGGATACCCCCAGAGGGAACTTCAGTGTGCTGTATGAGGGCGGCGTGCTGATCCGTTTCAACGGACGGGGCACAGCGGAGGAAATCTGGGAGATGTTCTGTTCCATGGGAGGACAAGAATAGAGCCGGCAGCAGCCAGCTCTATCCATTTTCATTTTCCAGCATGCGGTAGCCCACGCCCACCTCGGTGAAGACATATTGGGGCTGAGCGGGGTTCTGTTCTATCTTGCGGCGGATGTTCGCCATGTTCACCCGCAGAATCTGGTTGTTCTCCTCCGCGTATGGCCCCCAGATGCGCCGCAGGATCGTGTTGTAGGTCAGCACCCGCCCCGCATTCTCGGCCAGCAGGGAGAGGAGCTGGTACTCGATCTGGGTCAGATGGACTCTTTTGCCCTCCAGACGGAGGATCCGCTTGTCGAAGTCTATTTCCAGATTCAGGGCCTTATAGACCTGGCTGTGGGCGTTTCCGCGGCTGTGGCGCAGAGCGGTGCGGATGCGGGCCGTCAGCTCGTTCGGATAGAAGGGCTTGGTGATATAGTCGTCGGCCCCCAGATCCAATGCGGCCACCTTTTCCTGTTCCTCGTTGCAGGCGGAGACGATGAGGATGGGGACATGGCTCCAACCGCGCAGCTGTTCCAGCACCTGGAATCCGTCCATGTCCGGCAGACCCAGGTCCAGCAGGATCAGATTGGGACAGAGGGAGGCCGCAAGGCTGAGCCCCTCTCTGCCGGTCAAAGCCGTGGTGGTCGTATAGCCGTTCTTGGCCAAGAGCGCCGAGATATAAGAACATGTGTTCTTGTTATCTTCTATTAGTAAAATGCGGATTCTGGCATTCATTGCACATCAAAAGCTCCTTTTGGCAGGGTAAAGACAAATTCCGCACCATGGCTGTGGTTCCGCCCCGTAAAGCTGCCATGGTGGGCCGAGATGATGGCCTTGCAGATTACCAGCCCGATGCAGTATTTCCTGTGGATGCCCGAAAGGGTTGTGTCCGGTGTATTGCGGGACAGATGGCTCAGCGCCTCGTCGCGGATGCCGCATCCATAGTCCCTGACGATAAAGGTCACCTGGCTTTCACCATCCTCTACGATGACATCCACCGGCTCTCTGCTGCCGGAATGGCGCAGAGCGTTCTCCAGCAGATTGATGAGGACCTGCTCTATGAGCAATGCATCCATGGGCAGCATGACAATCTGGTCCGGAATGACGGCATGGACTTCAAAGCCCGGATGGCGCATCTTCATTTTCTGCAGCGCTTCCCCCAGCACCTCCTCCACGATCTCCTCCCTGGTGCGGACAGCGCTGTCCATGTCACTGATGCGGGTCATGGCCAGGAGGTTCTCCACGATATTGATCAGCCAGCCGGAATCCTCGTGGATATGACTTACAAGCTGCAGCCGTTCCTCCTGGTTCAGCGTCTCGTGGTTCTCCAGATAGAGGAGGCTGTTGCCCATGATGCCGGACAATGGGGTGCGCAGGTCGTGGGAGATGGCACGAACGAGGCTTTCGTGGATTTTTTCCGATGCTGTTTCCTGTGGCATGCGCTTACCGCGGGTTCTCTCAGCCTTATGGCTGAGGCGCCTTGAGACCAGGATGCCCCCTGCGGCGGCTGTGGCGCAGAGCGCCGTGCACAGGCCTCTGCGGGCCGAATGCTTCACATGATGTAACGAATCCAATTGTTTTTTTCGCATGATATGCCCTTTCCTTAAGTATGCTTATTTGAAACAGTACTTGAATCCTGTCTGACTTCTATTATATAATTTTTGACTACAGGAGGCAAGGCATTAGGCATAAAGATATTGTTAAGAAGCTGTAGTCGTCGGGATGTGGGAAACCCATTTCTTAAAATTTCGTTATAGGCTTGCGCATGCCTGTTCCTGGGGGTACAATGTTGAGACATGAGGAAATTGCGGAGAAAGGCAGCGAAAAGATGAGAGAACGTGAGGCTTTTCTGGATAGATTGAGGGTGATGGCAACCTTGGCGGTGGTGATGCTCCATACCGCCACCGGCGTCATGGATGCCACGGATATGAGCCTGTATCCGGAGGAGAACAGGGTCTTCCTGACAGTCATGGATCTGGTGTGCTGGTGCGTGCCGGTATTTCTGGTGATATCGGGATATCTGTTCCTGAATCCCTGTCGGGAGATGGGGCTGGGGAGGATGCTGACGAAATACTGCAGACGGATCGTGCTGGCCCTGATTCTGTTCGGTGTGCCCTACGGATGCCTGGAACTGCTGGCGGCGGAGGGGAGATTCCGCCCGGGCATGCCGGGGGAGGCTTTTGTGAAGGTGCTCCGGGGACAGAGCTGGTCCCATATGTGGTATCTGTACCTGATACTGCTCCTGTATGCGGTGACGCCGCTCCTGAAACGGGTGCTGAAGGCCGTTCCCCGATGGGCGGTGGGCGCGGCGGCGCTGGTGCTGCTCATGGGCTGCTCCCTGCTGCCGTATCTCTGGGAACTGCGGGGAGCGGAAGGCCCGGCCCTGCCGGGGGACGGAATCTATTTCTTCTATTATATATGCGGATATCTGTTCGCCACGGCGGAGCGGGGCAGGCTGGAGAGGGCGGTGGGAAAAGGAATCCTGCCCGGCCTGATCCTGCTGCTGTGCGCCGGGATGGCCGCCAGCCGCCTGTGGGGGAACTATGCCCTGCAGATGGCCTACAACTATCCCTTCACTGTCCTGCTGGCGCTTCTGCTGTTCGCATGGGGAATGGGTACGGAGGAGAGGCGGGGGGCTGGAAGAGGGCATGGAACCGGCCATTTCCGGGAACAGGCTGCGGCGCTGAGCTTTACGGTGTACCTGATCCATCCGGTGTTCCTGAATATGGCTTATAAGTTCTTCTGTGTGACGCCTCTGTCCGGCGCGGCATTGCTGCCGCTGCCCGCCGCCCTCTCCCTTGGAACCTTCCTGCTGCTGTTCTTCGGGGGCACGGCGCTCCTCTCGGCGGCCTTTGCCTGGGTGCTGTATCGGATACCGCCGCTCAGAAAGTACGTGCTGTAACAGGAGCCTACGAAGCGCGCTGCCAGCGCCCCGCCGCCCCGCAGGGCAGGGCTAGGCCGTTTGCGGATACGGGTAGGCCGACTTCCTGTGCCTCCACCCGGCCGCCCCGGCCTTTTGCCACCGCTTCACTGAGCATGTACGACAGCACGGCGGGCTGCAGGCCCGTGGTGTAGGAATTGATAAGGAAGAACAGAGCGTCCTGGGAAAGGAGCTGCGCCGTCAGGGTGAGGAAGGGCCAGATGCTGGTCTCCAGCTTCCAGATTTCCCCCTTGGGGCCTCTGCCGTAGGAGGGAGGATCCATGATGATGCCGTCGTAGCGGCTGCCCCGGCGGATCTCCCGCTCCACGAACTTCACGCAGTCGTCCACCAGCCAACGGATGGGGGCGTCTCCCAGGCCGGAGGCGGCAGCGTTCTCCTTCGCCCAGCCCACCATGCCCTTGGAGGCGTCCACATGGGTCACATGGGCGCCCGCCGCTGCCGCTGCCAGGGTGGCGCCTCCGGTGTAGGCGAAGAGGTTCAGCACCTTCAGGGGCCTGTCTGGATTCTGCGGCGTTCCACGCAGGATATGGGAGAACCATTCCCAGTTCACCGCCTGTTCCGGGAACAGGCCGGTATGCTTGAAGCTGAAGGGCTTCAGGCGGAAAGCAAGGGGCTTTCGGGCCGTCTCCCCGCCGCGCTCCCGGAACCGGTAGGAGATGCCCCACTCGTCCGGCAGCCGGAAGAACTCCCATTCCCCGCCGCCCCTGTCGCTCCTGTGGTAATGTCCGTTGGGGCCGCTCCATGCCCTGTGGCCCCGGGGCGTGCTCCAGATGACCTGTGGATCCGGGCGGATCAGGATATAATCCCCCCACCGCTCCAGCTTCTCGCCTCCGCTGGCGTCCAGCACCTCATAATCTTTCCAGTTATCGGCAATCCACATATCTGCCTCCTTGCTTTGATCATCTTCTGATTCCGGCTGATTATTTTTTAGCCATTCTTTATTAAAGCATATTTGTGGAAAAAAGTCATTTGTTTTCCGTAGGACGGATTGTACTAAAAAAAATACAATTTTTTTCTAAAACGCAGGAAAAAGTTCTTGCAAAGTAAAGTTTTGCCATGTATACTAAGAATTGCTGTGACATGATAGCTGTGAAGCGCGAGGTTGCTGGTCATCAGCAATGGCGATCAGGTTTTCCGTGGAGCGAATGTCAAGTTAGAAACTGACGACAAGTCACTGTACCGATTGAAATTCTGCAGACATGCAGTCCTGAATGTGAAGTCCGAAGGTCAAGACAGTTGCGTGAGAGTTTAGGACACACACGGGAGAGTGTACAGTCACCGCTTGTCGTACTAAAGTGAAATTTTTTTCACTATCAAAAAGTGCGAAAAGGAGGCGACTTTTTTTATGGCAAGTCAGGTAATGAGAATCACATTGAAGGCGTATGAGCATCAGCTGGTGGATGCGTCCGCGAAGAAGATTATCGAGACTGTGAAGAAGACAGGATCCGAGGTGAGCGGCCCCGTGCCCCTTCCCACCAAGAAGGAAGTGGTGACGATCCTCAGGGCAGTACACAAATACAAGGATTCCAGAGAGCAGTTCGAGCAGAGGACCCACAAGAGGCTGATCGACATCATCGCGCCCACTCAGAAGACGGTGGACGCCCTGCAGAGGCTGGAGATGCCCGCAGGCGTGTACATCGACATCAAGATGAGGACAAAATAATAAGGAAGGAAACCCTCTACTTAGACGTATGAACACAGGCGGCGGGGAACCGCCGGCGGCCATGGCGCAACGATGGCTGTGTGGTCCGCTATGTAGATGAAGCCCCCAGGGCAGAAAGAGAGGAAACATGAAGAAAGCAATTTTGGCGACAAAGGTCGGAATGACCCAGATCTTCTCCGAAGACGGCACGTTGATACCCGTGACCGTCCTTCAGGCAGGCCCCTGCGTGGTGACGCAGGTCAAGACAGTGGAGAACGATGGCTACAAGGCAGTGCAGGTAGGCTTCGTGGACAAGAAGGCCAGGATCATCAACAAGGATGCCGGCGGCAGGCGCGAGGTCATCCACAGGCACGGCGCTACCAAGCCGGAGCAGGGCCATTTCAAGAAGGCCGGCGTCAGCCCCAAGAGATATGTGAGGGAGTTCAAGTTCGAGAACGCCGAGGAGTATTCGCTGGGCGCGGAGATTAAGGCGGACATCTTCGAACAGGGCGATAAGATAGACGCGTCCGCAATCTCCAAAGGTAAGGGATTCCAGGGTGCAATCAAGAGACACGGACAGCACAGAGGCCCCATGAAGCACGGCTCCAAGTTCCATCGCCACCAGGGTTCCAACGGCGCATGCTCGTCCCCCAGCCGCGTGTTCAAGGGCAAGGGGATGCCCGGACACATGGGATGTGTGAAGGTCACCGTCCAGAACCTGGAAGTGGTAAGGGTGGACGCGGAGAAGAACCTGCTGCTGATTAAGGGCTCAGTGCCCGGTCCCAAGAAGGGATTAGTCACCATCAAAGAGACCGTAAAGGTAGAATGCTAGTTTAATGCGAAAGGAGGGCCAATCATATGGCAAGCGTATCTGTTTATAATATGGAAGGCAAGGAAGTCGGTACAATCGAATTAAACGATGCGGTATTTGGTGTGAAGGTAAATGAGCATCTGGTACACATGGCAGTTGTACAGCAGCTTGCAAATAAACGTCAGGGAACCCAGAAGGCAAAGACCCGCGGCGAGGTGTCCGGAGGCGGACGCAAGCCCTGGAGGCAGAAGGGTACAGGCCACGCGAGACAGGGATCGACCAGGTCTCCCCAGTGGAAAGGCGGCGGCGTAGTGTTCGCTCCCGTTCCCAGAGATTATTCCTTCAAGATGAATAAGAAGGAGAAGAGGGCGGCACTGAAGTCCGCATTGACCTGCAAGGTACAGGACAACAAGCTGATCGTGCTGGATGAGCTGAAGCTTGACGAGATCAAGACCAAGAAATTCGTGGCAGTGATGAACAACCTGAAGGTGGAAAAGGGCCTGGTGGTCATCGCGGAGAACGATGCTAACGTAGTGATGTCCGCGAGGAACCTGGCAGACATCGATACGGCGCTGGCGAACATGATCAATACCTATGATATCATGAAGGCAAAGACACTGGTCCTGACCAAGGATGCCGTAGCGAAGATAGAGGAGGTGTTTGCATAATGGCAAGTCTCAAATATTATGACGTGATCCTCAAACCGGTAATCACCGAGAAGAGCATGAAAGGGATGGAGAGAAAGGAATACACATTCCTGGTTCATCCGGAAGCAAATAAAACTCAGATCAAAGAGGCTGTGGAGAAGATGTTCGAGGGCACCAAGGTGCAGCGCGTGAACACTATGAACCTCCCTGGCAAGCAGAAGAGGCGCGGCACTTCCGTGGGAATGACGGCCAAGAGAAAGAAGGCCATCGTCAAGCTGACGGAGGCCAGCAAGGATATCGAGATTTACGCAGGCTTGTAAAGGGTGGAAATGTATGCGGATTTCACCCGGGACAGAAAGAATCGCAAGGCGTCAAAGGACGCGGTTTAAGAGCAACTGAATTCTGTCCGGAGAGATTTAGGTATGTGGCTGCTTGGGTGGCAGCCGCGCAAAGAATCACGAAAAAAGGAGAATAGAAAAATGGGAATCAAGAAATATCGTCCCTATACACCTTCCAGAAGGCATATGACGGGCTCTGATTTCTCTGAAATCACCAAGAAGACACCGGAGAAGAGCCTTTGTGTTTCCTTAAAGAAGCATTCCGGTCGCAACAATCAGGGCAAGATTACCGTAAGGCACAGAGGCGGCGGCAACAAGAGAAAATACAGACTGATTGATTTCAAGAGGAACAAGGACGGCATTCCGGCAACGGTGGTGGGCATCGAGTACGATCCCAACAGGTCAGCTAATATCGCGTTAATCTGCTATGAGGACGGCCAGAAGTCCTATATCCTCGCTCCTCAGGGCCTGACCGATGGGATGAAGGTCATGAACGGGTCCGAAGCCGAAGTGAGAGTGGGCAACTGCCTGCCGCTTTCCGAGATTCCGGTAGGTACCATGGTGCATAATGTGGAGCTGTATCCCGGCAGAGGCGGCCAGATGGCCCGTTCCGCGGGAAACAGCGCGCAGCTGATGGCGAAAGAGGGCAAATATGCCACGTTGCGTCTTCCTTCTGGCGAGATGAGGATGGTTCCTCTCACATGTCGCGCCACAATTGGCATCGTGGGCAATGCGGATCACAATCTGATCAATATCGGTAAGGCCGGCCGCAAGCGCCATATGGGCATCCGTCCTACAGTCCGCGGTTCCGTCATGAACCCCAACGACCATCCTCACGGCGGCGGCGAAGGCAAGACTGGTATCGGACGTCCCGGGCCCAGCACTCCTTGGGGCAAGCCTGCACTGGGCTATAAGACGCGCAAGTCCAAGAAGCCTTCAGACAGGCTGATTGTGAGAAGACGTGACGGTAGAGCGATCAAGTAAGATTGAGGAGGAAAGACAATGGCTAGATCACTGAAAAAAGGGCCTTTCGCGGATGAAAGCCTGTTAAAGAAAATAGATGCTTTGAACGCTTCCGGACAGAAGCAGGTCATCAAGACATGGTCCCGTCGTTCTACGATTTTCCCTTCCTTTGTAGGACACACCATTGCGGTCCATGATGGCAGAAAGCATGTACCTGTATATGTTACCGAGGACATGGTTGGCCATAAGCTTGGCGAGTTCGTAGCCACCAGAACCTACCGTGGCCACGGTAAGGACGAGAAGAAATCGAAAGTTAGATAACCGTGGCAGCGGGCTTCTTCCATGGCTAGACATGCCAGGGACGGGAAGGAGTCCAGCTTAGGTAAGGAGAAGGAGGGTTTATATCAATGGCTAAGGGACATAGAAGTCAGATTAAGAGAGAGAGAAACGCTCAGAAGGACACAAGGCCTTCGGCAAAATTGTCTTATGCAAGGGTTTCCGTACAGAAGGCATGTTTCGTACTGGATGCAGTCAGGGGCAAGGACGTGCATACCGCGCTTGCTGTTTTGGAATATAATCCCAGATATGCTTCCGGCCTTGTCAAGAAGCTGATCGAGTCGGCGATGGCCAATGCCGAGAACAACTTGGGGCTGAACAGGGATAACCTTTATATCGCGGAGTGCTATGCCAACAAGGGCCCTACCATGAAGCGCATCAAACCCAGGGCACAGGGCCGGGCTTACAGGATCGAGAAGAGAACGAGCCATATCACTGTTGTGCTGGATGAGAGGAAGTAGGGAAAGGAGCGGACGAATAAATGGGACAGAAAGTTAATCCTCATGGCTTAAGAGTCGGAGTAATCAAAGAGTGGGATTCCAGATGGTACGCTGAATCCGATTTCGCGGATTACCTTGTGGAAGATTACAATATCAGAAAATACCTGAAGAAGAAGCTGTACAGCGCGGGTGTCTCCAAGATTGAGATCGAGAGGGCATCCGACAGGATCAGAGTCATCATCCACACGGCGAAGCCCGGTGTCATCATCGGCAAGGGCGGCGCTGAGATTGAAATCACCAAGACAGAGCTTTCCAAGATGACGGACAAGAAGGTCCTGATCGACATCAAGGAGATCAAGAGGCCCGACAAGGATGCCCAGCTGGTAGCCGAGAACATCGCCCAGCAGCTGGAGAACCGCATATCCTTCAGGCGCGCCATGAAGTCCTGCATGGGCAGGACCATGAAGTCCGGCGCTCTGGGAATCAAGGCAGCCTGCGCAGGACGCCTGGGCGGCGCGGACATCGCCCGCACCGAGTTCTACAGCGAGGGCACCATTCCCCTTCAGACGCTGAGGGCCGACATCGACTATGGTTTTGCAGAGGCTGACACCACCTACGGAAAGGTAGGCGTCAAGGTTTGGATCTATAAAGGCGAGGTACTTCCCACAAAAGGAAATCAGACGGAAGGGAGTGATAAATAATGTTAATGCCCAAGAGAGTAAAGCATCGTAAACAGTTCCGTGGCAGCCTGGCAGGTAAGGCGACAAGGGGCAACACCATCACTCACGGAGAGTACGGCCTGGTGGCTACGGAAGCCTGCTGGGTCAAGTCCAATCAGATTGAGGCCGCCCGTATCGCGCTGACACGTTACACAAAGCGTACCGGACAGGTGTGGATCAAGATTTTCCCTGATAAGCCTGTCACCACGAAGCCTGCCGAGACACGTATGGGTTCCGGTAAGGGTTCCGTGGAGTTTTGGGTGGCAGTGGTCAAACCCGGCCGTGTGATGTTCGAGATTGCCGGTGTTCCCGAGGATCAGGCAAAGGAAGCATTGCGTCTGGCAATGCATAAGCTTCCCTGCAAGTGTAAAATCGTTGCAAAGGCAGACTTGGAAGGCGGTGTAGAATAATGAAATCTAGTAAGTTTGTAGAAGAATTAAAGGGCAAGTCCGTGGAAGAGTTAGGAAAGGACCTTGTTGCCGCGAAGAAAGAGCTTTTCAATTTGAGATTCCAGAACGCAACCAACCAGCTGGACAATACTGCAAGGATCAAGGAAGTCAGGAAGAACATTGCACGTATTAACACAGTCATCACCGAGAAGTCAAGAGCGTAATTGTCCCAGGGCAATGAAAGGAGATCAATCGTGGAAAGAAATTTGAGAAAAGTGCGTACTGGCAAGGTCACCAGTAATAAGATGGATAAGACAGTAGTCGTGGCGATCGAAGAGCATGTAAAGCATCCCCGTTACAAGAAGATCGTAAAGAGGACATACAAGCTGAAGGCCCACGATGAGAAGAACGAGTGCAATATCGGAGATACCGTCAAGGTCATGGAGACAAGGCCCCTGTCCAAGGACAAGAGATGGAGACTTGTCGAGATCATAGAGAGAGCCAAATAAGCTTGGCCGGTTCGTGTGAAATTTGGCCGTAGAAGCGGCGGAGGAGGAAAAACATGATTCAGCAGGAGACAAGACTGAAAGTCGCTGATAACACCGGTGCAAAGGAACTTCTGTGCATCCGTGTCATGGGCGGTTCTACGAGAAGATATGCGCATGTGGGCGATATCATAGTTGCGTCCGTTAAAGACGCAACACCAGGCGGCGTTGTGAAGAAGGGCGATGTGGTCAAGGCAGTGGTAGTCCGTACCGTCAAGGAGGTGCGCCGCAAGGACGGTTCCTACATCAGGTTCGACGAGAACGCAGCGGTCATCATCAAGGATGACAAGACACCCAGAGGAACCCGTATTTTTGGGCCGGTAGCGAGAGAGCTTCGTGACAAGCAGTTCATGAGAATCGTCTCTCTGGCTCCCGAAGTATTATAAGGAGGTGCCCATTATGGCTATGTTAAAGATCAAAAAGGGCGACACCGTAAAGGTAATCGCCGGCAAAGACTGTAATGCAGAGGGTAAAGTGGTTTCCATCGACAGGAAGAAGCACAGAGTCGTGGTGGAAGGCGTGAACATGATCACAAAGCATGCGAAGCCCTCGGCTGCGAACCCCAACGGCGGCATCGTCCACATGGAAGCTCCTATTGATATCTCCAACGTAATGCTTGTCTACAAGGGACAGCCTACCAGAGTCGGCTTCAGGATGGAAGGCGACAAGAAGGTCCGTTTCGCGAAGAAGACAGGCGAAGTGATTGATTAATCAAAAACTGTGGAGTTCACAGTTGGGAAGGAGTAGCGTTAAAGTGGCAAGATTAAAAGAAACGTACTACGAGACGATTGTAGACGCAATGACGAAGAAATTTGGATATAAGAACGTGATGGAAGTTCCCAAGCTTGAGAAGATCGTCATCAACATGGGCATCGGCGAGGCAAAGGAGAATCCCAAGGTGCTTGAGAACGCCGTGTCCGACATGGAGATTATCACCGGCCAGAAGGCAGTCCTCACCAAGGCGAAGAAGTCCGTGGCGAACTTCAAGATCCGTGAGGGGATGAACATCGGCTGCAAGACCACTCTGCGTGGCGAGAAGATGTATGAGTTCCTGGATCGCCTGGTGAACCTGGCGCTTCCCCGCGTGCGCGACTTCAGAGGCGTCAACCCCAATGCCTTCGACGGCAGAGGGAACTATGCCCTGGGTATCAAGGAGCAGTTCATCTTCCCGGAAATCGAGTACGACAAGATCGACAAGACCAGAGGCATGGACGTCATCATTGTGACCACCGCGAAGACCGATGAGGAAGCGCGCGAGCTGTTGACATTGTTCAATATGCCTTTCGCAAAACAATAAGGAGGTAGATTTCACATGGCTAAGACATCGTTGAAGATTAAACAGCAGCGTAAACCCAAGTTCTCCACACAGGCTTACACACGTTGCAGGATTTGCGGCCGTCCCCATGCTTACTTGAGAAAGTACGGCATCTGCAGGGTCTGCTTCCGCGAACTGGCATACAAGGGACAGATACCCGGGGTCAAGAAGGCGAGCTGGTAAAGGCGGTTCAAGTAGCCAGGCAGGTTGCTCGCCTGCAAGCTGGTAAGAAGGAGGAAAATACAATGACATTGAGCGATCCTATTGCAGATATGCTTACAAGAATCCGTAACGCAAATGCTGCCAAGCATGATACAGTAGATATCCCTGCTTCCAAGATGAAGCTGGCCATTGCCCAGATTCTGTTCGATGAGGGATATATCACGAAATATGACGTTATCGATGACGGCAACTTCAAGGCCATCCACATCACCCTGAAGTATGGCGCCGACAAGAGCGAGAAGATCATCTCCGGCATCAAGAGGATTTCCAAGCCGGGCCTGCGCGTGTACGCGGGCAAGGACGAACTGCCCAGGGTGCTGGGGGGCTTGGGAATTGCCATCATTTCCACCAACCAGGGCGTCATCACCGACAAAAAGGCGAGAGAGCTGAACGTGGGCGGTGAGGTACTGGCTTTCGTTTGGTAAAAGCGTGAGAAGATTTTCTAAACGGCCAAAGGACGCCCGCTAAGAAAATCTAGGTCTCACGCGGAAGAATGCCAAGGGCGGGCATTCTTCCGGATTTGCGGCAGTTGTATGTGATATCATGGAAGAGGTGCATTCCTATGGAAGAGGTGCATTCCATGGAAGATAGTTTTTTATAATATATAGGAGGTACGGGCATGTCACGTATAGGTAGAATGCCAATCGCGGTTCCCGCAGGCGTAACTGTGGAAATTGCAGAAAATAACAAGGTGACCGTAAAGGGTCCCAAGGGCACTCTGGAGAGAGTTCTGCCCTCTGAAATGGAAATCAAGATGGAGGGTGCGGTGATTCATGTAAGCAGGCCCAACGACCTGAAGAAGATGAAATCCCTTCACGGCCTGACCAGGACCCTCATCAACAATATGGTGGTAGGCGTCACCCAGGGGTATGAGAAGAAGCTGGAGGTCAACGGCGTAGGCTACAGGGCCGCCAAGGCCGGCAAGAAGCTGACACTGAACCTCGGATACTCCCACCCTGTGGAAATGGAAGACCCTGAGGGCATCGAGTCCGTGGTAGAGGGGACCAATGTCATCATCGTCAAGGGTATCGACAAAGAGAAGGTCGGCCAGTTCGCCGCTGAGATCAGGGACAAGAGGAGGCCTGAGCCTTACAAGGGCAAGGGCATCAAGTATGCCGATGAGGTCATCAGGCGCAAGGTTGGCAAGACCGGTAAGAAATAACAGATAAGGAGAGTATGAAGATGGTTAACAAGAAATCAAGAAAAGAAGTACGTGTGAAAAAACACATGAGAATTCGTAACCGCTTCAGTGGCACTGCCGAAAGGCCCCGCCTGGCAGTCTTCAGAAGCAATAATCATATGTATGCTCAAATTATCGATGATACTGTTGGGAATACATTAGTATCCGCTTCCACCCTGGAGAAGGACATCAAGGCAGAGCTTGGGAAGACCAATGACGTCGCTGCGGCAAAATATATCGGTACCGTCATTGCCAAAAGGGCAGTGGAAAAAGGCATCACCACCGTCGTCTTTGACAGAGGCGGCTATATCTATCACGGTAAAGTTGCAGCATTAGCCGACGCAGCCAGAGAAGCTGGCCTGGAATTCTAGGAAAGGAAGAGGAATACACCATGAAACAGACAATCATAGATGCAAGCCAGTTCGAGCTGAACGACAAGGTCGTAGCCATCAAGCGTGTCGCCAAGACTGTCAAGGGCGGACGCAACATGCGCTTCACCGCTCTGGTGGTGGTGGGCGATGGCAACGGCCATGTGGGCGCAGGGCTCGGCAAGGCTGTAGAGATTCCGGAAGCTATCCGCAAGGGGAAGGAAGACGCCATGAAGCATCTGGTGCAGGTCGCGCTGGATGAGAACAGCTCCATCACCCATGACTTTGTGGGCAAGTACGGTTCCGCCAACGTCCTGCTCAAGAGGGCTCCCGAAGGTACCGGCATCATCGCAGGCGGTCCCGCACGTGTGGTGTGCGAGCTCGCGGGCATCAAGAACATCCGTACCAAGTCCCTTGGCTCCAACAACAAGCAGAACGTGGTCCTTGCGACGATCACTGGCTTAAGCCAGCTGAAATCCCCTGAGGAAGTGGCAAGGAGCCGTGGCAAATCCGTTGAAGAGGTATTGGCATAAGCAGTCTTTATGCTGATGCGGTAGAAAGGAGAGCAACAATGGCAGACACAGATAAGAAATTGAAGATTACTTTGGTAAGGTCCACCATCGGCGCTGTTGCGAAGAACAAGGCAATCGTTGAATCTATGGGACTCCGCAAGATCGGCAGGTCTATCATCCTTCCTGACAATGCCGCTACGAGAGGACAGATTCGCCGGGTAGCCCATTTGCTGAAAGTGGAAGAAGTATAGTCGAAAAGGAGGTGTACGAGATGGATTTATCCAATTTAAGACCCGCAGAAGGTTCCAAGCATCATGAGTTCAGGAGAGGCCGCGGACATGGATCGGGAAACGGCAAGACCGCCGGAAAGGGGCACAAGGGCCAGAAGGCACGTTCCGGAGCGCCCAGGATCGGGTTCGAGGGCGGCCAGATGCCTCTGTACAGACGTATCCCTAAGAGAGGCTTCACCAATATCAATTCCAAGGAAATCATTGCCATTAATTTGAGCGATTTAGAGCGTTTCGAGGACGGCTCTACCGTGGACGTGAATACGCTGCTGGAGACCGGCATCATTAAGAAGCGCGGGGATGGCGTAAAGGTCCTCGGGGACGGAAAATTTACCAAAAAGCTCAATGTCAAGGTAGACGCGTACAGTGCATCCGCAAAAGAAAAGATTGAGGCGCTTGGTGGAACAGCAGAGGTGATGTAATGCTTACGACGCTGAAGAACGCATTCAAAATTAAAGAGCTTAGAGACAAGATTCTCTTTACCTTCGCCATGCTGGTTGTGATCCGCATAGGATCACAGCTGCCTGTGCCGGGGGTGAACGGGGAATACTTCAGAAACTGGTTCGCGGCTCAGTCCGACGGGACTTTCAGCTTCTTTGATGCGGTTACGGGCGGTTCGTTCATCAATATGTCCATTTTGGCCCTGAACATCACGCCGTACATCACATCCTCCATCATCATGCAGCTGCTCACCATTGCAATCCCCAAGCTGGAGGAGATGCAGCGGGACGGCGAGGATGGAAGAAAGAAGATTGCCGCCATCACCAGATATGTGACGGTAGGCCTGGCGCTGATTCAGTCCACGGCCATGGCCATCGGCTTCGGCAGACAGGGATATCTGATTCAGTACAATGCTCTGAATGTGATTTGCGCCATTGCCACTCTTACCGCGGGCAGTGCGTTCCTGATGTGGGTAGGCGAGCGGATCACCGAGAACGGCATCGGAAACGGCATATCCATCGTCCTGGTGATCAATATCATCTCCAGGCTGCCCGAGGATTTGGGCAATCTGTTCCAGCAGTTCGTTTTCGGCAAGGCTCCGGCAACGGCAGTGCTTGCGGTGGTAATCATATTCGCAATCATCATCGCCATGGTAGTGATGGTCATCGTCCTGAACGACGGTGTCCGCCGGATTCCCGTGCAGTACGCCAACAAGATGCAGGGCAGGAAGATGATGGGAGGCCAGAGCTCCAACATTCCGCTGAAGGTCAATACCGCGGGCGTCATCCCGGTGATCTTCGCGCAGTCGCTTCTGTCCCTTCCCGGCTATATTTCCTCCTTTGCGGGATATAACGGCACAGGTGTCTGGAGCGAAATCCTGAAATACCTGAACGCGGGCAACTGGTGCAATCCCAGCCAGATATGGTATTCCGTGGGACTGTTGTTTTATATCGCAATGATCATATTCTTTGCGTACTTTTATACTTCCATTACCTTCAATCCCCTGATGATTGCCGACAACATGAAGAAGCAGAGCGGCTTCATTCCCGGCATCAGGCCCGGAAAGCCTACCAGCGACTATCTGAACAAGGTATTGAACTACATCGTGTTCATCGGTGCCATAGGCCTGACGATCATCGCAGTGCTGCCGTATATCTTCAGCGGCGTGTTCAAAGCCACGGTGTCCTTCGGCGGCACCAGCCTTATCATCATCGTCAGCGTCATCCTGGAGACCATGAAGCAGGTGGAGTCACAGATGCTGGTTCGCAATTACAAGGGCTTCCTGGAGAAATAAGAGGCCGGCCAGAGGGAAGGCTGGAGCATGGAGCTTACAGAAGGGGCTTTCCCAAAGTCGGGGAGAGCTCCTTTTTATAAAATGGTTTATCAAAATAATGTTATCGGTTTTACGATATTGCATATGGAGGCGGATAATGAAGATCATCATGTTGGGAGCGCCGGGTGCCGGAAAGGGAACCCAGGCGAAAATGATAGCGGAAAAATACGGGATTCCCCATGTATCCACAGGGGACATCTTCCGGGAGATCGGAAGAGCGTCGTGTAGGGAAAGAGTGAAGATCCTGTTGGACCGGGTGGCCCAGGAGGACTGCAAAAACGGCTATGTGCTGGACGGTTTCCCCAGGACCATTCCCCAGGCCGAAGTGCTGGACGAGGCGCTCGGGAAGCTGGGGGAGGAGATCGACTACGCGGTGGACGTGGACGTACCGGACGAGAATATCGTAAAGAGGATGTCCGGCAGGCGGGCATGCCTGAAGTGCGGGGCCACCTACCATGTAGAGCATATCCCGCCCAAGGAAGAGGGCATCTGCGACAGCTGCGGCTCCGAGCTGGTGCTGCGGGACGACGACAGGCCGGAGACGGTGCAGAACCGCCTGAAGGTGTACCATGACCAGACCCAGCCCCTGATCGAGTATTATACCGGGAAGGGCGTGCTGCGGACCGTGGACGGGACCATGGACATGCAGGACGTGTTCCGGAGCATCGTAGAGATATTAGGATAGGAAGTGCCTCGTCATGGCGATTATAATCAAGACAGAAGAACAGATCGGGCTGATCCGGGAGTCCTGCAGGCGGCTGGCCATGGTGCACAAGGAGCTGGAGGAGATGATACGCCCCGGCATCTCCACAAGGGAGATCGACATCAAGGGGGACAGCCTGATCAGGAAGATGGGGGGGATTCCGAATTTCCTCCATTACAACGGATTTCCCGCCAGCATCTGCGTGTCCGTGAACGATGAAGTGGTGCATGGCATTCCCAGCAGGCACCGCATCCTGCAGGAGGGCGATATCGTCAGCCTGGACGCGGGGATGATCTATAAGGGGTATCATTCCGACGAGGCCAGGACCCACGGCGTGGGCCAGATCAGCCCCGAGGCCCGCAGGCTCATCGACGCCACCAGGGAGAGCTTCTTCGAAGGCATAAAGAAGGCAAAGGCCGGGAACCGGCTCTTTGAGATATCCAATGCCATCGCGGCGTATATAAAGCCCTACGGCTACGGCATCGTACGCGACCTGGTGGGCCACGGCGTGGGGACGAAGCTCCACGAGGATCCCCAGATCCCCAACTTCGCGCAGATAAAGCGGGGGCCCAAGCTCCGCCCGGGAATGACGCTGGCCGTGGAGCCTATGATCAATATGGGCAGGGCGGATGTGGAATGGCTGGACGACGACTGGACCGTAGTCACGGAGGACGGCTCCCTGTCGGCCCACTATGAGAACACCATCCTGATAACGGATGGAGAGCCTGAGATCCTGACGAGATGCTAGCGCGTCCTGCAGGCGGCGGAAAGGGACGGGTATTCGTATGATAGGACAGTTTGCGACCTCGAAGGCCGGACATGATAAGGGATGCTTATATGTAGTCGTGGGCCAGGAGGATGATTTCGTATACCTCAGCGACGGAAGGCTGAAAGGCCCCGACCGGCCGAAAAAGAAGCGCAGGAAGCATATACAGCCGATCAATGCACGGGTGGAGGAGAGCCTGCTGGAGAGGCTGCGGGCCGGGGAAAAGGTATACCCGGAGGAAATCAAATATGCGCTGAAGCAGTATTTATCATGAATGTATGAGCAATCAATAAAATTTGGAGGAGACATATGTCTAAAAGTGATGTAATCGAAATCGAGGGTACTGTGGTAGAGAAGCTTCCGAACACCATGTTCCAGGTGGAGCTGGAGAACGGGCACAGGGTGCTTGCGCACATCAGCGGCAAGCTGCGCCAGAACTTCATCCGTATCCTTCCCGGGGACAGGGTGACCCTGGAGCTGTCGCCCTACGATTTGACCAAGGGGCGCATCATCTGGAGAGATAAATAAGTGGGAAATTTGCCTGAAAGAATCACAAAAAGTGGTTGCAAACAGGCTTTTCCCATGTTATAATACAAAATGGTCTTTTTTGAAAGGAGGGTTTGAGATGAAGGTTAGGTCATCAGTAAAACCAATGTGCGAAAAGTGCAAGATCATCAAGAGAAAAGGACGCATCAGAGTAATCTGCGAGAATCCGAAACACAAGCAGAGGCAGGGATAATCACCGCATGAGCGCAGTCTTTTTCGGAGGACTGCGGCATGTCAAGTGAGTTCTTGTCCTGTTTTTATGCGCGGCTGAACCGATGGCGGGCAGTTTTGGCCTGTACATTGATTAACATAGAACTGGGATAGGGCTTACAGGAGATTACTTCTTGATACCAAGGCGAAAAGATTTTCTAAAATTGTAAAGGACACAATTTAAGAAAATCTAAGTTTCGCCTACAAGAAATGCACAAGTGCAGTGCATTTCTTGCGGGTTGGAGCAAGCTGTCTTGGAAAGATCGGATGGATCAGAGAAATGGATGAGTGTCCGGTTGGGTGGAAGCCCCAATCAATTAGTAACAGAAAATGGAGGAAATTTAAATGGCTCGTATCGCAGGTGTTGACTTACCCAGAGAGAAACGTATCGAAATCGGACTGACCTATGTCTATGGGATCGGCAGGACCACCTCTAACAAGATTCTGAAGGAGGCGGGCGTGAATCCCGATACCAGAGTCAGGAACGTCACCGACGATGAGGTGAAGAGGATTTCCGAGGCTATCGAGAAGCTCGGCGTGACGGTGGAGGGCGACCTGAGACGTGAAATCGCCCTGAACATCAAGCGTCTGCAGGAAATCGGATGCTATCGCGGCATCCGTCATCGTAAGGGTCTGCCTGTTCGCGGTCAGAACACCAAGAACAACGCCAGGACCCGCAAGGGGCCCAAGAGGACTGTTGCGAACAAAAAGAAATAAAAAAACGTAACTGTAGAATGATGAGAAAGTAGGTTAGTTTAAAATGGCGAAACAAGTTGCAAAAAAAGTGACAAAAAAGCGCGTTAAGAAAAACGTTGAACGCGGACAGGCACATATCCAGTCTTCCTTTAACAATACCAT
>NZ_CAPDXS010000033.1:0-39281 GCF_948601915.1 uncultured Acetatifactor sp.
CTCTCCTCGCCGATCCCGCTCAGGGTGTAAAGGGTCTGTGCCTTGGCCGAACGGTAGTTGAGGTTATAGATGCTGCCGCCAGGCCCGTCGTTGCCGCGGGATTTCTCGCCCAGATGGTCGTTCAGTATCTCGCCATGCTCTATGGTGACCAGGGTGCCCGGCTTGCCGCTGACGGTAAAGGCTTCCCAGCCTGCGGCATTCTGCCCGAAATCGATGAGGGCGGTCTCTCCCTGGTGGAGGGTGAATTCTGTATTTGCGCCGGCAGGAACCTCCACATTGCGGAGGACGTTGATTCTGCCGAAACGTTCCTCATCCGCATCCACGGCGCCCTGATAGATCGTGACGGATTTTGCGTGGCGTTCCAGGTCATCCCGCACGATGATGGGGCTTCCGATCCATGGGGTGATCTCTCCCGAATACTCCTGGTTGCTCTCCGCATGGCTCCAGCCGCTGTCGTCATAGCCTCCCCGCAGGAAGCTGAGGTCGGACTGTGCGTCATAGCTCTCCCCATTGTAGATATCCGCTGTCTCCATGGGGGATTTGTCTGCCGCTTTCCAGCTCTCATCGGTACAGACGGCGTCCACGCTGCCGTCGGTGTATCGGATGACCAATTTGCACAGATAGGCTATCCGTTTTCCGTAGTTTGCCGCGATGAGGCTATTCCACCATCCGGTTCCCGTAAGGGCGGCCAGGACGTTTTCCCCCTGATGGAGCATGGCGGTCACGTCATAGGTGCTGTAGTATTTCCGCTTTGCCATTTCGGAGGAGCCAGGCTTCAGCTCATGGTATCTGACCTGTCCATCCTCCCCGATCGCCCCCACCCGCTGGCCGTTGATGAAGTTCTCATATACCCCCAGGGCGGTGGAATACAGCCTTGCGCTGGAGACCTCTTTGGAAATGTTCACCGAACGCCTGAATACGGGAAGACGGTGGGTATCGGCATCCGCGGATTCCGCGGCGCTGATCCATTTGGCATCGCCGAAGCCCTCCTCTGTGGGCAGGGCAGTCTCAAAGGATGCGGATGCGCTGATGAGATTTTCCTCCTGATCCCAAACGCTGAGCTCCCATGTGTATGGGGTCGCGGCTTCCAGGCGCTCTCCCCCGTAAATGATTTCGTGTGACTGGCCGCAGACGACTTTTCCGCTGTCCCAGACAGTTTTGCCGTCCGCCCTATTGACGGCAATTCTGTAGGCTTCCTGCCTCTGCCCGATGGTATCGGACTGCATCTTCCATGAGAATGCCTGGTGCTCACAGTCGATTCCCAGGGGGCGTATCCTGCCATTCGTCCGTAAATCGTACAGATATGCGCTGTTTTCGTTCCTAGTTTCCATATGGTTTTCTCCTTTCCAAAACGGCGGCTTCTCCTTCCCTAAAAGGAAGCTTCCCATCCCTTCCACTAGAGCATAGCACATATGCGCGAAGCTGCCTATCGTTTTCATTCGCTTTCTGGATGAAAAATATCGATTTTTGCCGATTTTTTCATTTGTCGAAGACATTATTTTTCATGATACTTTCCTGTTGACAATGATCTGTGTCCAAACTAGAATAGAAATATCCAAATAATATCCTAAATAAAAAGGAGAATTGGTAAATATGCCTATACCTTTCTTAGAATCCAGAGATCTTTCCACGGCGAACAATTATATTCCGGCCATGGAGCATAAGCATAATAATTGTGAAATTATCCTGTTCGTCAAAGGGGATGCCACCCATGTGGCCAACGGAAAAGCGGAGAAGGCGGGGATTGGCGATATCTGCTTTGTCAGTGCGTCCGCCACCCATGCCATACTTGACACAAGCGAAAACCATGAGCATCGGGATGTCTATATTTCTTTGGACAGGCTTGAAGGATTATGCCGCAATCTCTTTGACCGGGATTTTTTCGATTATCTCGTCCGCACCCGGGACGCTGTGAAGATTAAGGCGGACAGCGACGGGTTCGCGGCAATTCTGTCCCACCTTGCGAGGCTTGAGATGAAGGACCGCTTAGGGCACTTTGACCATAATCCCAATGCCTACCATAGCTGTATCCTTTCTGTCATTGCGGATATTTTGGGAATGTGCTACGAGGAAATGCATAGTAAAAGGGATTCGCCGCCGGGCTGGCTTTATGATTTCACTTCCCTTGTGAAGCTGCCCGAATATTTTACCAGATCCACGGCGGAATTGATTGCCATGTCCGGATATTCACATACCAGGTTTTCGGAGTTCTTTCAAAGGTACTATCATATGTCCTTCAAGCATTATCTGATGGAGCTTCGCATGGAATATGCGAAGAACCTGCTCGCTTTGTCGGACAAATCCATACTGGAGATTTCCGAAATGGCCGGTTACGCCAGCGTGAGCCATTTTATCCGCATCTTCCGCGAAAAAAACGGGATTTCACCGCTGAAATTCCGCAAAAGGCATGTATCTCAGACGGACAGAAAGGTAGGTGTGTAATGGATATTCTCCGGCGATACGTTTCCTGGTTTTGACAAAATGTGGCAAATTTCTGGGCAGTGCATACTATATCTACTGAGAAAGGTATTTTTCAGTAGATTTTCTTAAAAGGAAGTGTTTTTATGAATCAAAATAATCCATGTTGCTGCAATCAGGCTCAGGAACAATCCCCGTACTGTCCCCGCGGTCCTATGGGGCCTAAAGGCGACCAGGGACCGGCAGGTCCTCAGGGCATCAAAGGGGATAGCGGTTGTCCCGGTCCCAAGGGGGACAGAGGGGAACCGGGTCCAATCGGTCCACAGGGTATTCCGGGAGTTCCCGGTGCAAGGGGGCCCAGAGGAAATACAGGGCCTGTAGGACCTACCGGAAATACAGGACCGAGAGGCTGCGACGGACCGAGAGGCTATGCAGGCCCCCAGGGAATTCAGGGTATTCAGGGGGTTCGTGGAGAAATGGGGCCGAAAGGTGACCCCGGCTGTGAAGGACCCAAAGGAGACATAGGGCCCGCGGGACCTGCCGGACCTATGGGACCTGCCGGGCCTGCCGGACCTCAGGGAGATGTCGGCCCCCAGGGCCCCAGAGGGATTCCCGGCCCCACAGGTCCCACGGGCCCAATAGGTGCCATGGGGCCGCAGGGCGTAACCGGGCCACAGGGCATTCGGGGAGAAGCTGGTCCCATTGGAGCGCAAGGACCTAAAGGGTGTCAGGGGGATGAAGGCCCAATCGGAGCCACAGGAGCTACCGGAGCCACGGGTCCGGCCGGAGCAGCCGGAGCGACCGGGGCTACAGGTCCGGCGGGAGCAGCCGGAGCTACCGGGGCTACAGGTCCGGCGGGAGCAGCCGGAGCTACCGGGGCCACAGGTCCGGCCGGAACAGCCGGAGCTACTGGGGCCACGGGTCCGGCGGGAGCAGCCGGAGCCACAGGAGCGACCGGAGCCACAGGCCCGGCGGGAGCAGCCGGAGCTACCGGAGCCACAGGCCCAGCCGGAGCTACTGGAGCCACAGGCCCAACCGGAGCCACCGGAGCTACCGGGCCCGCAGGCATAGCGTCAGCAGAAAAAATGCTCCTCTTTGCTTCGGGAAATCCTATTACGATGTCAACGACTGAGGAGGGGCTCCCAGGCAGGCCGTCTTTTATCGGTTTTGGTGCCAGCGGGCAGCCGGCATGGCCTTTAACCCCCACGATAGAAGTGGAAAAGCTGATGGGATCTGTTAGCGGTTTTTGCTTTACGGTTCCTTTCCCTATTGAGATTAATAGCCTAATTGCTTTTATGAACGTCTTTCCCCTGCCCGCCGGGACTGTCTCTACTGTCACGATAAAAGCACAGCTTTACGAAGCCGGGGAGACGAGCAAAATATTTTCACCTATTGAAGAAACGCTGATTACCCTGACGCCATCCATTACTGCTGAAACGCTCACCGGGACTATGCTGAGAGGCGAGGTCAGGGCGAACAGAACGGTAGAGAAGAATAAAAGGCTGATGCTGGTATTTTCCGCAACGGCAGACCAACCAGAGCTGATTCACACAATCTGGGGATATGTAAGTGCCAGCCTGGTCTACACCTGATATTTCAAGATATAAATCCACAAAAGCCATATCATGCATCCCGGAGGCTGCGGTCAACCAAACCTCCGGGATGATTCCTGTGTTATTACGGGATGTAACGTTATCGGAATCTCAATCTGTACGATATAATCTTCAATCCGTTCGATGACATTCTCATTGATGCCCATTTCATAGGAATATCCGTAAGGGGTCAGGCCGTGTTCCCTGGCGTAATCGAATATTTCCTGATACCGCTTCGGCAGCCTGTCCCATTCCCCTTTACAGAACGCCCTTAAATACTTTCCGCCGGGAGCCATGTGCAGGCCAGCCCGGTAGGAGAGGAAGGGGATTTCGATAAAGAGCCGGGAATAGTCGTCATGTCGGCCGTTCAAGAGGCTGGAAACGGAGATCATGGAGCCATAGGAGGCCTTGTGGAGGCGGCCGAGCTGGTATTTCTCCGTTTCGGCAGTGATCAGTTCGACTTCCCGTTCAAAGGAGGTGCCCCGGTCTATCCCTACAGTGACCAGACAGCGCTCCTCCCTCTCCACGACGCTGATTTCGGACAGATCCATGGTGAGCAGGGTGTCCATGTTCTGGCGGTGGGCGGATAGCGTTGTACGGACTGCCTGCAGGTGGGCAATCTGTTTATCGAGGTCTGCCATTTTTTCTTCCAGAAGCTGTTTTAGATTGCCTGCAGACCGGTCTTTCATGAAATCCTGTATTTCATGGATGGAAACGTCCAGGTCCCGAAGCAGCAGGATCGTTTCAAGGACAGGGCTTTGGTGGTAATCGTAATAACGGTATCCGTTTTCGGGATTGACGGAGGCAGGCCTGAACAGCCCAATCTCGTCATACCACATGAGTGTCTTCTTGTTGATGCCGTGCATGGCCGCAAACTGGCCGATTGTGAGCAGCTTGTTCTGTCGATTCATGATTTATACTGCTTAACGATTTCACTTGCCGTGAAACCAGACTGCATAACGCTGACTGGTTCAATCGCATGATTACATTAGGCAGTATTCAGCGTTATGCAGTATACCTCTAAAAATTCAATATTTGTCTTGACCGTACAGTTACTGTATGGTATAGGATGCCATATATGGACAGGAAAATCAAGATATATGGAGGAAGAATTCATGGAAAATGCAAACACAAACACAACTGCATACGAAAGGCCTGTAACCCTTGGGAATATCCTGAAGTTTGCCGTGCCCACCATTGCGATGACGGTGTTCATGTCTTTTTACACAATGGCAGACGGCCTGTTCGTATCGAACCTGATCGGCACGGACGCGCTTTCCGCTATCAACCTGACGGCGCCGGTCATCCAGCTTGTCACGGCAATCTCCACCATGCTCGCCACAGGGGGAAGCGCGGTCATCATGAAAAAGATGGGGGAGCAGAAAGCGGAGGAGGCAAAGGAGGATTTCACGTTCCTGATCTTGGTGAATGTCATAGTGGGCATCGTCATGTGCGCGGTGGGATACAGGGCCATGGATTCCATCTTCTCCGGCATGGAGCTTTCGGCTAAGGTGGAGGCATACTGCGTGGGATATTTAAGCCGTTATCTGGTGTTTACCGTGCCGATTCTTTTGATGAACAATTTCACGCTCTATATGATTGCCAGCGAAAAGGCGACCCTTTCTCTGGCCTGCTCGGTGACGGGCGGCGTCCTGAACATGGCGCTTGACTATGTTTTCATTGCCGTGCTGGATATGGGGATCGGCGGGGCAGCCGTCGCGACGGGGCTGGGCTATTCTGTGACGGCCGTGGTGGGGCTGTTTGTCTTCAGCCGGAAAGGGAATCTCCTGCATTTCAGGAAACCCAGGCTGCGGTTCAGGGTTCTCGGATCCGCTGCGGCGAACGGATGTTCGGAGATGGCGACCGCGCTTGTCACCGGAATCGTCACGCTGATGTTCAACTGGACGATGCTGCACTATGTGGGCGAGGATGGGGTGGCGGCCGTCACGATCATCATGTATGTGCTGATGTTCGCCAGTTCCCTGTATACAGGATATTCTTATGGCGTAGCGCCCATGCTCAGCTACTGCTACGGGGAGCAGAGCGGCGGAAAACTGAAAAAGCTCGTAGCGGTGAGCTTAAAAGTGATCGCGGGGATTTCCCTTGTGACGGCAGCGGCTTCTTTCCTGCTGACGGAGCCATTGGTTTCGGTTTTTGCCCGCCCGGAGAATCCGGTGTATGAGCTGGCGGTGACAGGGAACAGGATATGCACAGTGGCTCTTTTCTTTATCGGATTCAATATTTTTGCCAGCGGGATGTTTACCGCTTTATCGAACGGAGTGGTTTCCGCCGTCCTGGCATTTTCCAGGTCCTTTGTATTTATGCTGATCACGATGATCGTGCTGCCGCTCCTGTTCGGCGTGAACGGAATCTGGCTGGCAACGCCTGTGGCGGAATTGATGGCGCTTGCCTTGTCGGCCTTTATGTTCTTCCGGTACAGGGGGAGGTATGGGTACTGAGGATGGGTGTATTGTCGACCCCTTGTTTTTTTATACTGCTTAACAGTTAAAAATTCCGAGTAACCCGACTACATAACGCCAGTCATGTACGTTTAACCAATGCAGTACGGTAAATTCTGGCGTTATGTAGTATAAAAGTCCTTGACAAGGGGGACAATTCACCGGCCTGTGGGACTTTTCCCGATTCCCTGCAAAGCCCCCGGATTTTTTGGCCCATATGATTGCAATCTCCCGGTCCCTGTGTTATGATAAAAACACTTCAAAATTCTAGAGTCTGTCCCCGTGGGGGCGCGGAAGTCCGGGCGGCTTGCCTGAAATCTACCATGAATGGACGCATAGGACAGGCAGTCTGGCCACTCCACGTTGTCGAATCAGGAGCGTCTAATCATAAGCTGAATCCGCGGGGATAAGGCATGTACAGCGGCGGCCATTGCCGGAGTATTAGGCGTCACGGACAGACGGGCCAGAGGGATTCGGGCAGGTATCCATTTTCTGTATGCCCAGTGATATTTTTAGAGGAGGAACAGACATGAGAGACAGAGAGAAAGCAAGAAAACGCGCCCAGGAGCTGGTGGGCAGGATGACCCTGGAGGAGAAGGCCTCCCAGCTGAGGTACGACTCCCCGGCAATCCCCAGGCTGGGCATACCCGCCTACAACTGGTGGAACGAGGCGCTCCACGGTGTGGCCAGGGCGGGGGTGGCTACGGTCTTCCCCCAGGCCATCGGCATGGCGGCGGCCTTTGACGCGCCCCTGATGGAAGAGGTGGGGGAGGCCATCGCGGATGAGGGCCGTGCCAAGTACAATGCCTACAGTGCAGAGGGTGACAGGGACATCTACAAGGGCCTGACCTTCTGGTCGCCCAATGTGAACATCTTCCGAGATCCCAGGTGGGGGCGGGGGCACGAGACCTACGGGGAGGATCCTTACCTTACCGGGGAGCTGGGCAAGGCCTTTGTGGAGGGCATCCAGGGGGACGGGGAATACCTCCATGCCGCGGCCTGCGCCAAGCATTTCGCCGTGCACTCCGGCCCTGAGGCGGACCGCCATCGCTTTGACGCCAGGGTCTCCCAAAAGGATCTGTGGGAGACTTATCTCCCCGCCTTTGAGAAGCTGGTGAAGGAGGCTGAGGTGGAGGCCGTGATGGGTGCCTACAACAGGACCAACGGGGAGCCCTGCTGCGGCAGCAAGACCCTGATGCGGGACATCCTGCGGGAGAAATGGGGATTCCAGGGGCATTACGTGTCCGACTGCTGGGCCATAAAGGACTTCCATGATTTCCACAGGGTCACGGACACGCCCGAGGAATCCGCGGCCATGGCCATGAAGGCGGGCTGCGACGTGAACTGCGGCGTCACCTATCTGCATCTTTTGAAAGCCTGCCAGGACGGGCTGGTGACCGAGGAGGAGATCACCCAGGCGGCGGAGCGGCTCTACACCACCCGTTTCCTGCTGGGATTATTTGACGAGACGCCCTATGACGACACCGCCTATGACCGGATTGAGTGCAGGGAGCATCTGGAGCTGGCGGAGCGGGCAGCGGCGGAGGGCATGGTGCTGTTGAAGAACAATGGCATCCTGCCCCTGAAGAAAGAGGGCCTGAAGGCCGTGGGCGTCATCGGGCCCAACGCGGACAGCCGCAGGGCGCTGATGGGCAATTACCACGGAACCGCTTCCCGGTACATCACTGTCCTGGAGGGAATCCAGGATGCCCTGCCGGACGTGCGGGTGTACTATTCCGAGGGCTGCCATCTCTTCCAGGACAAGGTGGAAGGGCTGGGCCTGCGGCAGGACCGCATCTCCGAGGCGGTGAGCGTGGCGAAGAACAGCGATGTGGTGTTCCTGTGCGTGGGGCTGGACGAGACCCTGGAGGGGGAGGAAGGAGATACGGGCAACAGCTACGCCTCCGGCGACAAGGCGGATCTGCTGCTGCCCCAGTCCCAGAGGGAGCTGATGGAAGCGGTAGTGAAGGTGGGTAAGCCTGTGGTGGTGCTGAACATGACGGGCAGCGCCATGGATCTGCGGTATGCCCAGGAGCATGCCGACGCGGTGCTGCAGGTGTGGTATCCCGGGGCCAGGGGCGGTGTGGCTGTGGCGAAGGCCCTGTTCGGGGAGGTATCGCCCTCCGGAAAGCTGCCCGTGACCTTCTACAACAGCGCGGAGGAGCTGCCGGCCTTCGAGGACTACTCCATGAAGGGCCGGACCTACCGGTATTTCCAGGGCAAGCCCCTGTATCCCTTCGGCTACGGCCTCACCTACGGGGACGTGAAGGCGGAGTCGGCGGCGTGCGGCGGCCGGGAGCTGGCCGCGGGCACGGCGGACACCGTGGAATGGGACGTGGCCCGGGACATGACCGTCAAAGTCAGGCTGCGGAATGAAGGACAGGCGGCCACGGGAGAGGTGGTGCAGGCTTATGTGGAGGCGCTGGAGTCGGATCACGCCACGCCCAACGGAAAGCTTTGCGCGTTCAGCCGTGTGTTTTTGAACGGCGGGGAAAGTGCCGAGGTGGAACTGACCATCGGGAAGGACGCCTTTACCGTAGTCAACCAGGAGGGGGACAGAATCGTGGACGGCGGGAAATTCCGGGTCAGCGTAGGACTGGGACAGCCGGACGAGCGCACCAGGGAGCTGACAGGGAAGGAATGCATTACATTTACGGTGGTCCGGAACTAGCGTTTCCGCAGGGCGATGCATGTGCCTGTGAGGGCGGAAAGTGGAACCAGAAATGAGACTGGAACCGGAAGCGGAACTGAAATTGGAACCAGAACTGAGGCTGAAACCAGAACTGAGGCTGAAACCAGAACTGAGGCTGGAACCAGAACTGAGGCTGGAACCGGAACTGAGACTGGAACTGAAATTGGAACCGGAACCAAACCGAAACTGGAACTGAGACTGGAACCAAAACTGAAACCGGAACTGGAACCGGAACTGAGACTGGAACCAAAACTGGAACCGAAACCTGAACTGAAAGGGGGCTGCCCCCCGGGAAGAATCCTCCCCGGGGGACAGCCCCTCTCGGCAATTGCCGGTCTTCCCACGGAATGGGAAAACTCACAGGCATCCGTAGGCCACGGCCCGCATCCGGAGATGGTGGTACTCCTCCAGATTGGGCTGTAGATTGTGCATATAGACGATGGAGATGCCCTCCTCCGGGGAGGATTCCGCCCAGGTTCCGGAGCCGCCGGTCCAGCCGAACTGCCCCGGGAAGCCATTATGCTGCCCGGCATACCGGTCCAGGAGCATCCGCATCCCGTAGCCGTACCCGTATCCCGCCAGGTAAGTATTGGAGAAGTCCTCCGAAAGCACCTGGGGGGACAGGGTGTTGGTCCGAAGGAGGTCGATGGTCTTCCGTCCCAGGAGCTTCACGCCGTTATAGGAGCCTCCGTTTGCCAGCATCTGCATCAGCCTGGTGTAATCGCGGCAGTTGGTGATGACCCGGGAGAAGCCCGGAACGGTTCCCAGGGGCCCCACGAATTTCGCCTCCTGCTCCGGCTCCGGCAGGAAGAATGGATCCTCGTCCCCCAGCTTCTTCCCCCGTTTCAGATAATAGTCCTTCACCAGGCGGCTCTCCAGGTCTCCGAAGAGGAAGTTGGCCGAGCTGTCCATGCCCAGGGGCTCGAAGAGCATTTCCCTGATGACCAGCTCCGCAGGCTTCCCGCAGAGGGCCTCCAGAAGCCCTGCCGTCAGCTCGCTGGCGAAGCCGTAGAGGAAGCGGGTTCCGGGCTCAAAGGCCAGAGGGACCCTGGAAGCGGCCCGAATCTGGTCACGGAGGGTGAAGTATCCCTTCTCCCGGAGTTCCTTCATCTCCCTGGCCATGGCCAGGGCCGTGGGATGATGCTGGACGGGGACGCCGCCTACGATCATCTCATAGGGCAGCCCGCAGGTCATGTTGAAGATATGCTTCACCAGGATGGGCCCCTCCGTGGGGACCACCTCCAGGGAGCCGTTTGGCATGGTGACCAGCTTGGTGGAATTGCGGTATTCCGGGAAATATTCGTAGAGGGGATCCGTCATCAAAAACTTCCCCTGTTCATAGAGCATCATGGCCGTGGCGTACATGGCGATCTTGGTCAGGGAGGCCTGGCGGAACACATGTTTGGCCCCCAGCCTGATGCCGTTTTCCTTATCGGCCCATCCGAAATAATTCTCGTAGAGGATCTCCCCTTTTCTGGCGATGACGCAGCTTGCGTTGGGCAGCCCGTCGTCCACATATTTTTGAAGCAGTCTGTCTAAATCTCTGAAATCAGCCATTTTCTATCCATTCCTTTCCGCAGCCTGCCTCCCGGGGCGCGGGCAGTCCCGGGAAGCGGCAGCCTGTAGCCTGTATAGGATTCTCTCACAGCAGCCCGTAGGAGATTGTGCGGACTCTGGGGTGGTAATACCCTTCATCGTTTGGAATCAGGTTGTGCATATAGACGATGGAGAGGCCCTCCTTTGGATCCGCCTCGCACCAGGTGCCGAAGCCGCCTGTCCAGCCGAAGGCTCCCGGGGAGCCGTTGAGGTTCCCGGCGGCATTGTCCGTCAATGTGCGGACGCCGTATCCATAGCCGTAGCCCTCCTCGGGGAAGTCCCGCTGCTGGGCCGCGTCCAGCCCGTTGGCCCGCATCAGGTCTATGGTCCCGGGGCTCATGAGGCGCAGGCCCCCATACGCGCCGCCGCAGGCCAGCATCTGCATCAGGCGGGAGTAGTCCTCCACATTGGAGAAAAGCCTGGCCCACCCGGCCTCGTTCTCCTCCCCGGGACGGTGCTTTTTGTCGAAAAATCCGGGGCCGGGGGCATATTCCCCCTTCTCGTCCAGGGCATAGAGGGACACCATGCGCTGTTCGGCGTCCCCGAAGAACAGGGCGGCGGTATTCTCCATGCCCAGAGGGGCGAACAGGAGTTCTTTCAGGGCTTCGTTGGCAGGCTTGTCGCAGACCTTCTCCAGGATTCCCGCGGCCAGCTCGCTGGAGAAGCCGTACATCCAGTGTGTGCCCGGCTCACAGGCCAGGGGAGCCTCCGACATTGCGGAGAGCTGTTCCTGTAAGGTGTAATGGCCCTTTTCCCACAGGGGCTTCATACATTCCTGCATGCCCCGCAGGGTGATGTCCTCCGTGGGGGCGGCGGAATTGCAGTAGGGCAGGCCGCATTTCATGGAAAGGGTGTCCCGGATGGTGATGGGCCGCTCCGTGGGCACTACCTTCACGTACCCGTTGGGCTGGCGCACATATTTCCGGCTGGCCTTCCACTGGGGGAGATAATCCCCCACGGGGTCGGAGAGCAGGAACTTTCCCCGCTCATAGAGCATCATCATGGCGGTGTAGAGCGGGATTTTGGACATGGATGCCTGGCGGAAGAGGGAAGTTTTGGTCACAGGGGCCCCGGTGTCCCTGTCCGCCACCCCGAAGTACCCCTCGTAGAGGGTCTCGCCCCGCTGCATGACCTTCAGGGAGCAGCCGGGCAGTCCCCTCTCCACAAAGCTTTCCAGAAGCCTGTCGATGTCTTTTGCTGTTGCCATGTTTTTTACCTCCTGTTCCGGTTCCCGGTGCGCCTGCCTGGGCAGATGCCGGCCGGGAATCTGATTTGCATTTTATGTATTTGATTCTTAGTTCTTTTTTCAAGCCTACCATATGTGCGAGGCCGCGCTGTCCTAAGATGCCTTTGTCTTCCCGGCGCGCAGCAAGGGGAGCTGCTTCCATTGGCCGGAGCGGTAGCGCAGGGCGATGAGGGCGGAGCGCAGAATCTGGTCCGTGGTGATGGCCAGCCAGGCGCCGGGCAGCCCCATGTGGAATCCGCGGACAGCCAGGATGGCCAGGCCCGGGCGCAGCAGGAGCACGGTGTAGAAGGTGAGCTTTGCCACGAACTTCGTGTCCCCGGCCCCTCTGAGGGCCCCGGCCACGATGAACTGGGAAGACTGGAAGGGCTGGATGAAGGCCACGATCCATAGGATCTCCACGCAGATCAGGATGCAGGCGGCGTCCTCGGTATAGAGCCCGGAGAGGGGCCTCCCGAAGAGGACGAATGCCAGGCCCATGAGGACGGCCACCGACATGCCGCAGCGGCGGCACCGGGTGGTGTAGGCCTGGGCCATGTCGGGCCTGCGCCTGCCCAGGCTCTGGCCCATGAGGGATGTGGCGGAGATGGAGAATACCTGCCCGTTCATCATGGTCAGGGACTGGATGTTCATGCAGACCTGATGGGCCGCGAACTCCACGGTGCCCAAAGAGGCCACGGTCTTGGAGAAAATCAGGGAGCCGATGCGCATCATGAACTGCTCCAGGGCGGCGGGGAGCCCGATGCGGGCAATCTCCCCGATCTCCCGGCGGCAGGGCCTGAAATCGTCCCTGAGGCTCATGTGCAGATAGCATTTCTGCCTGGACACCGCCCCTATGGCCAGGCCGCAGGCCAGCACCTGGCTGATGGCCGTGGCCAGGGACGCGCCTGCCACTTCCATTCTGGGAAAGCCGTAATGCCCGTGGATCAGAAGATAGTTCAGGACGATATTGGACAGATTGGCCGCAGAGTTATAGTACATGGCCGTCCGGGAATCGCCGATGCCCCGGAGCACGGCAGTGAGGGTGGAGGTCAGGGAAAAAAAGAGGAAGCTGGCCATCTGGATCTGGAGATAGGCCGTACCCGCGTCCAGGATCCGGGGCGTCTTCGCTCCCATGAAACGGACCAGGGGACCCGCGGTGAGCAGCCCCAGAAGGGAGAGGGCCGCGCCCATGAGGAGATTGACTGTCACGGCCTGGCGGGCATATTTTCGGGCCGCCGCCTGATTGCCCGCGCCCTTCGACTGGGCCACCAGGGCCGTGGCGCCTACGTTCATGGACATGACCATGGTCATCAGCAGGAACTTAGGCTGGGTGGTAAGGCCCACGGAAGTGATGGCCCAGGTACCCAGTCCTCCCACCATCATCAGGTCCACCATGGACACCAGAGAGGAGAGCATCAGCTCCACGCTGGCGGGCAGCGCAATCCGCAGGATGTCCCTGTAGACATCCCGGGAGGATACGCCCTCGGGAAGGCCGGGGGAGATCTTCTGTACCTTCAGGTCCTCATCGGTGCCCGGCTCCAGCTGCTCCAGCAGGGTCCTTTTTAACGGTTTCTCTCTGTCTGTCCTGTCCATATGCAAATTCCTTTCCTGTTGCTCTGTATATTATACTGCTTAACGATTTCACTTGCCGTGAAACCAGACTGCATAACGCTGGCTGATTCAATCGCATGATTACATTAGGCAGGATTCAGCGTTATGCAGTATAACATGGGGAGGATTTTCTGTCAACAGAAAACTATAACGAATTAGCAAGCCAAAATGCTATGATAAATAAGGACATAATCAGAATGAGAAAGAAAAAATGTGCTAAAATTTTGAGCTTTCCTTTTTGCACAATGCACATTGACAAAGCATGTAGATTAGATTACGCTTAAGTTGCAATAACGATTTAGCAAACTGCCCAAGGGGGCGGGAAAGGTCTCCCGAAGAGGGCGCAGCATGGAGGTGCAGGAATGGGACTTGTGTACAAGGAACTGAAGGACATCGGCAGGAGCATGTATCTGTATTTTCCGGACCAGGAGAGGCGTACCGCTTTTAAGCGCAGCCTGATCACCGTGCTCCGGGACGGGGAGGACGAGGCCTCGGTGCGGGAGCTTCTGGAGGAGCAGGGCATGCGGGAGCTGGCGGAGGAGAAGGAGGCGATCCTGGCCTTTCCCAATCCTGTAAGGGGCGGCTGGAATTACGGGCTGGAAGAGGGGGAGGACGACCTGGCGGCATTCCGGCGCTTCCAGGACGCCTGCAGCCGGGAGACGGAGGAGCCCCTGAAGTGCCATCCCGGCGGAATCCCCACCCATGAGGCCATGATGAGCGTCTGGCATCCCATGAACGATACCAGATACCTGATCGGGCTGGGGAGCGGCGCTTCCATGGCCTGCACCCTGGCGGCCTGTACGGCCAGGAACATCGCCGGCATCCTGTCCGTGGGCGGCCATCTGTGCGAGGCGGCCAGGAGGAAGGCCCTTTGGGCGCCCATGGCGGCCTATCTGGTGGACTGCAGCCGGGAGGCCCTGAACTATTTCCGGATCGTGAACGAAGCGTCCCCTGCCGGAGAAGAGGGGGACGCGGCGGTCTACTGCGATAAGAGGAATCCCGCCAGACGGATCCTGCAGGAGAAGGGCGGGAGAGGGACAGGGGAGCTTATTGCGGATGCCTGGAAGCTCCTTTTCTCCAGGGTGCGCCGCCCGGACACGGATGCATACGGGGATATGGAGCCCCGGATGGACTTTCAGGGGGCAGGCTTCGAAATCTTCCTGGAGGACACCAGGCTGGAGGAACCTGTGAGGACGCCCCACACCTGGTTCACCAGCGTGCCCCGGCAGGTGAAGGAGCATCCGGAGCGGAAGGTGCCGTTGCTGATGTTCTTCCACGGGGCCTCCGACAATCCGGCGGAGGCTGCGGAGATGAGCAAGTTCCATGAGCTGGGGGAGCGGGAGGGCTTCATCACGGTCTACCCCTGGGGGACCAACCGGACCCAGTGGAACAGCTCCCTGGAGGATCCGGAGGCCGCGGACGATGTGGGCTTCGCCATGGCTCTCATCGACTATATGATCGCCCGCTATCCGGTGGATCCCCGGAGGGTCTATCTCTCGGGCTTCAGCAATGGGGCCGCCCATGCCCAGGTGGTGGCGCTGCTGCACCCGGACAGGATCGCCGCCATCTGCCATATCGACTCCAACTGGCCCGGGAAGCGCGTGGGCCCCAGCGAGGTGGACTATCAGGATATAGTCCCTTTCCGCCTGGCCATGGAGAAGAAAAAGGAGTACGACTATCTCATGCCGGTGTGGTATACCTACGGGACCAGGGAGCCCTCCTATCCGGTCTGCGCCAAGTCCACCCAGCAGTACCAGTATGACTTCTGGAAGGCCTACAACCACATTGCGGTGGAGGAGACACCGCCCGCGGAGGAGCCGGATGTCTGCGGCTGCGGCGTGCCGGGCCAGGTGCAGGAGAGGATCCGCCCTTCGGAGAGGCATCCGGGGCATTGCTATGACGTGCAGCGGTTCTACACGGCGGACGAGAGGCGGCTGAATCTGTACAATTATGTGATCATGCATGAAAAAGGGCATGACATAGCCCAGATGGACCCGGCGCTGGGATGGGAGTATGTGAAGCAGTTTCGGCGCAATCCTGACGGCAGCCTGGGATTTGTGGAAAACAACTAAAAAATAAAAATAATTTAAATTGCTATTGACAGCTATAACGGAATAGCAGTATGATAGCAATATAGAACTTATCGAAAGCAGACAAAGGCATGTCCGGCTTTAGGAGGAAGAAAGGTATGATGAACAACAAGAAGAAACTGAGGTCCTACAGAGAGTTCCTCTATATACTGCCCTTCCTGATTCTGGTGGCAGTGTTTTCCTATTATCCGCTTTACGGATGGATTTATGCTTTTTTCGATTACCGTCCGCCCAGGCCCTTTTCCTTCGATGATTTCCAGGGGCTGAAGTGGTTCAAGTACCTGGTGGACAATCCGATCCGGCTGGAGCAGACGCTGCTGGTCATGCGCAATACCTTCGCCATGAGCGGCCTGTCGATCCTCACCTCCTGGCTGCCTATGATCTTCGCTATCTTTTTGAATGAGATCAAGTGCATGCCTTTCCGGAAGGCCGTGCAGACGATTACCACGCTCCCCAACTTCGTCAGCTGGGTGCTGGTGTTCTCCATAGCCTACAATCTGCTTTCCAGCAACGGCATGGCCAACAGCATGCTGATGAAGGTGGGGATCATTGATCAGCCGATTCTGTTCCTGCAGTCCTCGAAGCATGTGTGGAGCACCATGTGGCTGTGGGGCACCTGGAAGAGCCTGGGGTGGTCGGCGATCATGTACATAGCGGCCATATCGGGCATCGACGAGGAGCTTTACGAGGCGGCCAGGGTGGACGGGGCTACCAGGATGCAGCTTATCTGGCATATTACCATCCCCAGCATCCTGCCTACATACACGGTACTGCTGATGCTGAGCATCTCCAATTTCCTCTCCAACGGCATGGAGCAGTATTTTGTATTCCAGAACTCTTTTAATAAGGAAGCGATACAGGTGCTCGACTTGTATGTGTACAATCTGGCCATGGGAAGCGGCAGCTATTCCGTCTCCACGGCGCTGAGTATGTTGAAGAGCGTTGTCAGCATCGTGCTGCTGTGTGTGGCAAACAAACTGGCGAAACTGGTCCGCGGCGAAAGCTTTATGTAGGAGGAGATCGGGATGAAAGAGAAGAGCAGGAAAGTCAAGATGAAGCGCAGCGTGGGAGATTACGCCATCAGCGTCATTACCTACATCGTGTACGCATTGTTCGCTTTGGTCTGCGCCTATCCGTTTTATTACATATTTGTAAACACCATCAGCGCCAATGACCTGAGCGACAAGGGGAAGATTCTTTTCTGGCCCCAGGGCGTCCATTTCACCAATTACGTCAATGCCATCCAGATTCCGGGGCTGCTGCAGGCGGCCAAGATTTCGGTGGCCAGGACGTTCATCGGAACTGCCCTCACGGTGCTGATGGCAGCCTTCCTGGGGTATATGTTCACCAGGGAGACCATGTGGAAGAGGAAGCTGTGGTATCGTTTCATCATATTGACCATGTATTTCAACGCGGGCATCATTCCCTGGTATATCACTATGAGGAACCTGCACCTGACCAACAATTTCCTGGCCTACGTGCTGCCGGCGCTGGTGTCGCCCTTCAACGTGATACTGGTGAAAACCTATGTGGAATCCACGCCCAGGGAACTGCAGGACGCGGCGGAGATTGACGGCGCGGGGACCCTGCGGGTCTTTGCCTCCGTGGTGCTCCCCATCATCAAGCCCATTCTGGCCACGGTGGCGATCTTCACCGCCGTGGGACAGTGGAACTCCTTCCAGGATACGCTGCTCCTGATGACGGATACGAAGCTCCACACATTGCAGTTCGTTCTGTACCAGTATATCAACCAAGCCAACTCGCTGGCTTCGCTGCTGACCTCCAATGCGGGCAGCGACGCCATACAGCAGGCCCTGTCCACCGCCCAGACGGCCACCTCCGTCCGGATGACGGTGACGATCATCGTAGTGACGCCGATTCTGCTGGTGTATCCTTTCTTCCAGCGGTTCTTCGTCAAGGGAATCATGATCGGTGCGGTAAAAGGGTAACCATGGATCAACAGATATAAGCCACGAAAACAATATAAGGAGGATTTATTATGAAGTGGAAAAAAGCAGTTGCATTAAGCCTCGCGGCCATGATGGCCCTGGGAGCAGCGGGATGCGGGGACAAAGAGGCTGGGGGGGCACAAAGCTCCCAGGAGACGCCCGGAGAATCCGGCAGTGAAGAGCAGGAGCCCGCAGGCGGGGAGGCTTCCGGTTCGGAGGACGCAGACCCCGGGGATTCGGAGGCGGGCGCCCCGGAGGGAGGCGCTCCGGAAGGAGGATATGCGGCCGACGACCTGATTCAGATTGAAGTGTACGATGTGGCGGCAAACTATCACGGCATTCAGAGCGGATGGTACGCCAAGATGATGGCGGAGAAGTTCGGCCTGGAGCTGAGCATACTGGCGCCGCAGGTATCCGGCGACGGGGCCGGCCTGTACCAGACAAGGGTCAGCAACGGCAATCTGGGAGATGTGATACTGCTGGACAATGCCGACTTCATCGAGTGCGTGGAAGCCGGGCTGGTGAAGGATATCACAGGTTCCATTTACAATTACGAGAATCTGGCTGTGTTCAAGGACCAGATCGATGCCTGGAACGGCCAGGTGGGGGACGGCTCCAAGGTGTACGGCATCCCCAGCGAGATGACCAACACTTCCGCGGACACCTATTCCGAGAGCATTCCTTTCTCCTCCGTGTGCCTGCCCTGGGACTACTATAAGGAGCTGGGCTCCCCGGAGATCAAGAACCTGGACGAGCTGCTGGATGTGCTGGAGCAGATGCAGCAGAACCATCCTACCAACAAGGACGGAGATTCCGCCTACGCCATCTCCCTCTGGAAGGACTGGGACGGCTTCGGGATGGAGAACATCCTGCAGACCTGTAAATGGTACGGACAGGAAGGCAGAGACTCCGTGCTGCTGGGCAATGACAACACCATGATGTCCATCATCGACGAGAACGGCGCTTATTACAAGCTGCTGAACTTCTTCTTCGAGGCCAACCAGAGAGGGCTGATCGATCCGGATTCCAGCACCCAGGACTGGGCCACCACGGACAATCAGAAGCTCCGCAACTACAGGAAATTCCTGCTGTGGTACAACTGGGAGATGAGCCTGGCCAGCATCAACCTCACCGATGAGGACAGAGCTGCCGGCAAGGGCTTCGTGAACGTGCCTATCAGCGATATGAATATCTACCAGGTGGCGGATTCCTACTATGGTTCCGGCCGCGTATGGGGCGTGGGCTCCCAGGTGGAGGGAGAGAAGGAAAAGAGGATTATGGACATGCTGGACTGGATGGCCAGCGCTGAGGGCGTGGCCACCATGTGGTACGGCATCGAGGGAATCAACTACGTGATGGAAGACGGCCGCTTCGTACAGCCGGAGGACGCGACCGCGTATATGAACGGTGAAAAGGAACTGCCCGCAGAGTGGGGCGGCGGAAGCTTCAATGATGGAACCCAGAAGCTGAACCAGTATATCGTGGGCTCCATGGCCATCAATCCCAGGACCAACGAGCCTTACAGCTTCGGCTACTGGTCCTCCCAGCAGGAGAAGCCCAAGGAGCAGAGATGGGCGGAATGGGCCGAGAAATACGGCACGGACAATCAGACGCAGTACTATCAGGACAATGGCCTGATGAAGGTAGTGGCCAATGTGAATGTGGTGCTGGAGAGCGATACCACGGACATAGCCCTGGTCAGGAGCCAGTGCGGACAGGAGCTGAAGGATGCTTCCTGGAGGATGATCATGGCCAAGGACAAAGCGGAATTTGACCAGATGTGGACCGAAATGAAGGACAAGATGAACGGTCTGGGATTCGAAGAGCTGTATGAGTTCGACTGCCAGAAGTACCAGAAGGTGATTGATGTAAGAAAAGGGAATTAAGGATGTAATGCATGGGGACCGTCATAGAGCTGTTGATGTCGGTCCCCGATGTCAAATAAGCTCCATTCATGAAAGCCGGGAGAGATAGCTGTATTAAACCATTGACAGAATGCAGGGGAGAGGATAAACTGATACTATTCATCAAAGCTGGATTGGATAAGGGGATCGTGATATGGAGACGAAAAAGACGGCAGGAGCGCAGATCAAAGAGATAGCCGAGAAGGTGGGGGTATCCCAGAGCACGGTCTCGGTGGTACTGGGCGGAAGGGGGGACAGGATCCGCATCTCAAAGGAGACCCAGAAAAAGGTGTGGGATGCGGCCAGGGAGCTGAATTACCGGCCCAACATCTACGCCAGGCGGCTGCGCCAGGCGGAGGAGGAAGTCCCCTATGTGCTGGCCATATTCTGGAGGACCGACAATCTGAATTCCCGCGTGGGAAGGTTCATCCGGGGGGTCTACGAGGCCTCGGAGAAGCGGGAATGCAGGGTGGAAGTGATGATACAGCCCTACAGGCCGGGGGAGCTGATGCGCCATGGGGAGATGCTGTCCGGCAACCGGATCAGCGGGGCCGTCATCAGCGGCCTGTCTTCGGAAGACCAGGAAGCGCTGGAGGCAGGAGACTATACCATCCCCATCATCCTCATCGGCAGGGAGAGCACGAAATTCCACTGCGTCATGATGGACAGCTACCGGTCGGGGGAGCAGTGCATTGCCTATATGGCCGCTCCGGGGATCAAGACGGCGGCGTTCATCGGCTTTGACAACAACAGCCGTGCCGAGAGGAAGATGGAGGCAGGCTTCATGGTGGGATGCAGGAGCCGCAACATCCGGGTGAAGGAAGACTGGAACGTGTACCTGGGGTGCAGCAGTTATGAGAACGGCTATGGGGCGGCCAGGGAAGTGCTCTCCAAAATCGAACTGCCCTCGGCCTGGCTGGTGGCGGATTCCAGGCTGGCCGGCGGCATCATGGACTACTGCCAGGACAATGGCATCCGGGTTCCGGAGGACGTAAGGATCATATTCTTTGAGGAATCGGGGATTCTGAAATACAATAGGCCTCCGCTCTCCTCCGTGGACGTTCCTTCCATGGAGATGGCGGAGACGGCGCTGGACATCATGCTGCTGGCCTGCAACAGCCAAATCGACATCCCCATCCGGCGGGAGCATCTGCCGCTCTACTGCATCAGGGAGAGCAGCGGGGGACTGCCTCAGGACGGAGAGGGGAAGCGGTAAATTGAAAAGGAATAGCGGCTCCTGGAAACCTGTTCTGGAATCGCTGTTTTTATAAATCGTGCTAAAACGTAATAGCATACGGAGGACATAAATATGGAAGAAAAAAGGATTGTACTGGCGCCGGAAGGGAGAGCGGAATTCCGCAATCAGGTGGATTTCTGCGTGGGGACCGGCCGGATGGGCCTGGCCCTCCACCGGGAGTATCTGGAGCAGCTGAAGCTGGTGCAGGAGGAGATCGGCTTCCGGTATATCAGGGGGCACGGGCTATTCTGCGATGACATGGCGATCTACCAGGAGACGGAAGACGGCGTCCCGGAATATAATTTCACCTATCTGGACAGGGTCATGGACAGCTATCTGGAGCTGGGGATCAGGCCGTTCCTGGAACTGGGCTTCATGCCGGAGAAAATGGCCAGCGGGAGACAGACGATTTTTTACTGGAAGGGAAATACCACGCCCCCCGCTTCCTACGAGAAGTGGACGGAGATGGTGAAGGCGCTGCTGGTACATCTGTGCGGGCGCTACGGACGGGAGGAGGTGGTGGGCTGGCCCATCGAGGTATGGAATGAGCCGAACCTGCCGGGATTCTGGGAGCACGCCGACATGCAGGAATATTTCAGGCTGTTCCACCGGACCTTTACGGCAGTGAAGGAAGTGGATGAGGGCTTTCGGGTAGGCGGACCGGCAGTCTGCGGAGGCAGCGATGAGGTATGGATCAGGGCGTTCCTGGAGTATTGCCGGGACAACGGGCTGGCGCCGGACTTTGTCACCAGGCACCATTATACCACCGAAGTGCCGGAGCGGGTGGGGCATTACGGCTACCCGGAGCTGATGCGGGCCGAGGACGGTTTCGCCAATCTGCACACCACCAGGGAGATTATAGACAGTTTCCCGGAATACCGGGGAAGGGAAATCCACATCACGGAGTTCAATACCTCCTATATCCCCAATGCGCCGCTGCATGACACCAACCAGAACGCGGCTTACATAGCCCGTCAGCTATCCAGGCTGGGGGATGACAATGAATCCTATTCCTACTGGACCTTCGGGGACGTGTTCGAGGAGCAGGGCGTGCCCTTTACGCCCTTCCACGGAGGCTTCGGCCTGGTGGCCAACGGATGTATCCCCAAGCCCACCTTCTGGAGCTTTGCCTTCTTCAAGAAGCTGAAGGAAGGGAAGGGGCACTGCATCCTGAAAAACGATAATGCCGTAGTGATGAGCATGGACGACGGCAGCTACCGCGGGGTGGCATGGAATGTGGCCGACAGGCGGACAGGAGAGAAGTATCTGCTGACCCTGGAGATGGAGGAGCAGCGGGAGGGATGCCTGCTGACGAAAACGGTGGACGAGGCCCGCTGCAATCCGCTGAAAATATGGCATGACATGGGCGAACCGGCGAACCTGTCCCCGGAGGAATGCAGGCTGCTGCGGGACGCCGCCCGTCCTTTCGTGGAGACCAGGCGGGTGAAGCCGAAGAACGGCAGGCTGGAGATCTCTTTCCCTGTGGAGCAAAACGGCGTGGCCTACTTTGAGTGGAGACCGGGGAAGGTCGTGTCGGACAGAGGATATTCCTACGGGCGCGCCGCGCAATATCCGGCGATCAATCCCATCACCAGGCTGGATTATCCGGATCCCGATGCCATCCGGGTGGGGGATACCTATTATATGGTGAGCACCACCATGCACTTCATGCCGGGCTGCGAAATCCTGCGCTCCTACGATCTGCGGAACTGGGAGCATCTTTCCTATGTATATGAGAAGCTGGACAGCACGCCGGGGCAGACCCTGGAGGGGGAGGAGAACATCTACGGCAAGGGCATGTGGGCGGCATCCCTGCGGTATCACGATGGCACCTACTATGTGTGCTTCGTGGCGAACGATACCCACAAGACCTATCTCTACACGGCTTCCCGGCCGGAGGGCCCCTGGGAGAAGCGCTATATAGAAGGATTCTTCCACGACTGCTCTCTGCTCTTCGATGATGACGGCAAGGTCTACATCGTGTACGGGAACCGGGAAATCTGGCTGACACAGTTGAAAGAGGACTTAAGCGCTCCTCTGGAGGGCGGGCTCCATCGCCTGATTGTAAGCGATAAGGACAATCCGCACCTGGGCTATGAGGGCAGCCACCTGTATAAGATCCGCGGAAAATATTATCTCTTTCTGATCCATTCCAGGCCCGATGTGTGGAAAAGGACGGAAAGCTGTTTCGTGGCGGATTCCCTGGAAGGGGAGTTCCTGGGCGGAGACGTGCTGGACGACGATTGCGGGCTTCCGAACAGAGGCGTGGCCCAGGGCCCTATCGTAGATACGCCGGAGGGGAAATGGTACGCGATCCAGTTCCAGGACAGCGGGGCGGTGGGGCGGGTGCCCTTCCTCATGCCTGTGACATGGGAAGATGACTATCCCGTCTTCGGAGACCGGGGGACCATTCCCCAGGATTTCCCCGTAGAGAGCACAAGGCCGGGATATGTCTATGCGCCTCTGGTGGGCAGCGATG
The DNA here is from genome assembly GCF_948601915.1 of uncultured Acetatifactor sp. NCBI lineage: Bacteria > Bacillati > Bacillota > Clostridia > Lachnospirales > Lachnospiraceae > Acetatifactor > uncultured Acetatifactor sp. The sequence continues at coordinate 23,253 of NZ_CAPDXS010000033.1, forward strand.
ACTTTAAGGGGGATCTGAAGACGCACTGGGAATTCAACCATGAGCCTGACTTGTCCCTGATCGCCCATGACAGAGAGGCCGGAACCTGGCAGGTCGCTACCGACAAGGTGTGCGCCTCCCTTCTGCAGGCCAGGAATACCCTGACCCAGCGGATGCTGATGCCTGGCTGCGCCGCGGAAGTCACCGTGGACGGCGGGGGTCTGAGGGAGGGGGACTTCGCCGGACTTTGCGCCCTGCAGTCCTGTTTCGGATTCCTGGGGCTGACCCGCAGGAACGGGGAGCTGCAGATGGTGGTGCGGACCGTGGAGCCGGGAGAATTCCGGAAATTCCCCCCGGAGAACAGGCCGGAGGAGGAATGGGCTGCAGTGCCCGTGGAGGAGAAGCCCTATGTCCTGAAGCTGGAAGCGGACTTCTCGGAAGGAAAGGATGTATGTTCCTTCTATTATAAGGACAGGAGCTTCTGGAGCCGCTGGCAGAAGATCGGGCCGGAGCATCAGCTTCGGTTCAGCATGGAACATTTCTGCGGCTGCCGTTTCGGCCTGACGGTGTACTCCACCAGAGAGGCCGGCGGAAGCGCGGCGTTCAGCGAGTTTGTATATCGAGAGAGATAATGATTGGCATTGTCCGCGAGACATGCGGTACTGGAATAGGAGGTTATATATGCATACAAAACGAAATCAGGCACTGACCATGCACCCGCTGTTTTTCGACCCCATCTACAGGACGGCCTACAGGGAGGAAAAGGACGGCAAGACTGCCCTGAAATACCGGGACGACATCTGGGGGGTAAGGCTGGAGGACAATGGGGACGTGACCTTCACCATACACGCCCCCTCGGCGGAGACAGTGGAGGTGGCCGGGGTAGGCGGCAGCATGGGACGGGAGCGCATCGCCCTGGAGCGGGACGGGGAGGGAAACTTCTCGAAGACCGTGTCCGGCATCGCGCCGGGCTTCCACTATCATTTCTGGTATGTGGACGGCGTGCAGGTCGCCAACCCGGTGGCGCCGGTGGCTTACGGGTGCTTTGGGGCCACCAACTTTTTCGAAGTGCCCGGGGAGGGGGAGGACTTCTGGTTCCTGAAGGATGTGCCCCACGGGGATGTCCAGATCCGCACCTATGTCTCCGGTGTCAACGGACATGTGAAGAAATGCTATGTGTACACGCCGCCCTCCTATGACAGGGAGCACGGGCGGAAATACCCGGTGCTCTATGTACAGCACGGCGTGGGCGAGGACGAGACGGGCTGGATCTGGAACGGCAAGCTGAACTTCATCCTGGACAATCTGATCGCGGAGGGAAAAGCCAGGGAGATGATCGTGGTCATGTGCTGCGGCTATGCTTTCCTGAAGGACGAGGATCCCGTCTTCTTCCCGGGGGATTTCGGCAGGGAGATTGCGGAGAATGTCATTCCCTTTATCGAGAACCATTACCGCACCGCAAAGGGGCGGAGCAACAGGGCCATGGCCGGGCTTTCCCTGGGATCCGCCCAGGCCACCCAGTTCGTTGCCCGCTTCCAGGAGCTGTTCGCCCATCTGGGCGTGTTCTCCGGCATGCGGGACCAGGAGGCGGAGGAGATTCTGAGCAGGCATGAGGAATACCCCATGGAGACTGTGCTGATGACCGCGGGAGCAGGCGAGAAAGGGCTGGATCAGGCCCAGAAGGCTTACACGGACCGCTTCCGGGCCCTGGGCGTGGCGGGAGGGCAGAGATGCTATCCCGGATACCATGAGTGGCATGTGTGGCGCGCCAGCCTGCGGGATTTCGCGGAGCTGATCTTCCGGGGCGGGGCGCAGGCTCAGACAGGCTCCGGAACAGAGGAGGCGGATTTCACGTATCAGGAGGTGCCTCTGGACACGGAACAGATGGACCGCCAGACCTTCGCGGAGCATATATTGATGTTCGACCCCATTTATAAGGGACTGGTCCATGCCTTTGACGAGAAGGGTAGGCCTGCCGGGAAATACAAGGATGAGCACTGCGGCGCGGAAGTGGTGGACGCGGCGGAAGGAAAGGCCAGGTTCTGGATCAGGGCAAAGGGCGCCAAGACCGTGGAGGCGGACATCTGGGGCATGGGATGTTTTGCTCTGGAGCCTGCGGAAGAGGATTGGTGGACCTGCGAGGTGAGGGGGATCGAGAAGGGATTCCACTACTACGGCGTCAAGGTCAACGGCGTGGACGTCCTGGACGGGAACGCGCCTGTGGGATACGGCGGGTTCCGGGCCATCAACTACCTGGAGATGCCGGAGGAGGATTTTGAGGAATACAGGATCCGGCAGAACCCTCACGGAACCGTCCACCTGAACTACTACCGGTCGGAGGAGACCGGGCGCACGAAGCTGTGCTATGTGTACACCCCGGCCTCCTACGAGAAGGAGCCTGACCGCAGATACCCGGTGCTCTATCTCCAGCATGGCGGCGGAGAGAACGAGGCGGGATGGATCTGGCAGGGGAAGCTGGCCAATCTGGCGGACAATCTCATTGCCGCGGGACGGATGGAAGAGATGATTGTGGTCATGGGAACAGGATATGCGTTCCCGGACAGCGGGGCATATCATCCGGCCATGAGCGCCTTTACGGAGGAATTGGTGAGCAGCGGGATTCCCTTTATCGACAGGACTTACAGGACGATTCCCGACAAGGAGCACAGGGCCATGGCAGGGCTGTCCATGGGCGGCATGCAGACCCAGAGATGCGTCTTTGCTCATCCGGAGCTGTTCCGGTGGGCGGGCATCTTCTCCGGCGGTCTGACCATCCGCAATGAGGAGGCGGACTACAGCTCTATCCTCCTGGATCCGGAGGAATTCTCCAGGCGGTTCGCGATGCTCTTCGTGGCCTGCGGGACGCAGGAGTGGAGCTATGAGAGCACGAAGGAGAATGAGGAGGCCGTCCTGGCGGCAGGAGTGCCCATCGTTACCTTTGAGGGATACGGCTACCACGACTGGACCTTCTGGCGGCACTGCGCCAAGGATTTCCTGCCTAGGCTGTTTCGCTGAAGCGGCGGGGGCCGGGAGGGATCCGGCGTTATATCGGACACCTGAAAACATAAAATCATTTGAAAATATATGAAAAATAGAATATATTAGACAGAGTATAGGGAACAGAACAGACGACAGAAAGGAAACATATGGCAAAACAAGCAAAAATCACGATCCATCCGTGCTATGAGACAGGGGAGATTTCTCCCAGATTGTTCAGCACCTTCCTGGAGCCCATCGGCACCATGGTGAACGGCACCATGTTCAACCCGAAACACCCCACCGCCGACGAACAGGGCTTCCGGCGGGACTTCATCGATGCCCTGAAGGCCACGGACATGCCGGCGGTGCGCCTGCCCGGCGGGAACTTCGTGTCTGCCTGGAGCTGGAAGGATTCCATCGGCCCTAAGGAAGAGCGGAAGGTCAGGCTGGACCCGGCCTGGCACCAGTACATCACAAATGAGGTAGGCCACGACGAGTACCTGCAGTGGACGGAGAAGGTGGAGGCGGAGCCCCTCTATACCATCAACCTGGGCACCGGGGACATGCGGGACGCCATGGACATTGTGGAGTATACCAACCATGAGGGCGGAACCTGGTGGTCCGACCTGCGCCGGAAGAACGGCCATGAGAAGCCCTACGATGTGAAGACCTGGTACTTGGGCAATGAGATGGACGGCCCCTGGCAGTTGGGCTCCTGGGACAAGGATCCGAGAGGGTACGGCGTCCGGGCCAACGAAGTGTCCAAGGCCATCAAGTGGATCGACGGACGCATCGAGACGGCAGTGTGCGCCTCCTCGGCGCTTTTCATGGACCATTATCCCCAGTGGGAGGAGACGGTGCTCCAGGAATGCTATGACTCCGTGGACTATCTCTCCATGCACCATTACCACAGCGCGCCTCCCGGAGACGTGAAAGCGCTGCTGGGCGGTTCCGTCTACTACGAGGACTTCATCAATACGGAGGTGGCGCTCTGCGACCTGATCGGGGCGAAATGCCGCTCCCCGAAGAAGATCATGCTCTCCTTCGATGAGTACGGAGCCATGATCCGGCCCAACACGCCCCTGCACCCGGGCTACGGCTACCACAATATGATCCGGGCCCACTATAGATTCGACCCGGAGAGGAAATACATCCTCCACGATCCCGACAATATGGAAGAGCGTTTCCGGCCCGGCGGGGATCTCCTGCAGATGCTGTCCATGCTCTCCATCCAGTTGGCGTTCCTGCGCCATGCGGACAGGGTGAAGATCGGCTGCATGACGGGAGGCCTGGGGGCGCTGTGTGCCTCCGACCACGACCATGTGTGGAAGTCGGCTTCCCATTACGCCTTCTGCCAGATGATGGAATACGCCAGGGGCACCTCCATGGAGACCGCGGTGGAGAGCGAGACCTTCGACATGCCCGGCTATGCCATAGACGACACCTCCCAGTATACGGGCAAGGAGGGCGTGAACTACATCGACGCCGCCTCCGCCTGGGATAAGGAGCGGGAGCAGCTGGCGGTGTTCGCCATCAACCGCAGCGAGGAGGAAGAGTATCCTCTGACCCTGGATGTAAAGGGCTTTGAGGACTATGTGTTCGCGGGACATCAGGAGATGCATACCGCCGACCTGGACGCCAGGAACACATTCGAGGAACCGGACGCCATCCGGCCTGTGGAGAATCCGGGCGGAACCTTTGAGGACGGCGTGCTGAAGACCCATGTGAAGCCCCTGTCCTGGAATGTGATTCTTTTCAGGAAAGCGGGTAAATAAGGCGCCGCTCTATGGCGGACGGCGGCACGGCGCGGGGGTGTCCCGCATCGGAAACGGAAGAAGCAGAGAAAGAGAGCGGGCAGATGTCCGCGGAATGGGAAAAATATGAATAAAAAAGAGGACACCACAGCCTTGCTCCCGGACGGAACCCGGTTTCCGTTCTGGGAGAAGGAGAACATTTTTGACAGGGAAATACATGTGGACGGGACTCGCGGGAAGAAGGGGGAAGGGGACGGCAGCGCTGCCAACCCCTTCTTTTCCGTCCAGGAGGCAGCGGAGGCGGCAGAGCCCGGAACCCGTGTCCTAATCCACGGCGGAACCTACAGAGAGTGGGTCAGGCCCAGGAGGGGCGGGACGTCCCCGGAGAAGATGGTCAGCTATGAGGCCTTCGGCGACGGGGAAGTGATCGTCAAAGCGTCGGAACAGGTCTTCGATTTTCAGAAGAGCACAGGCTGGCGCAGCGGCGGCTTCCCCGGGGAGCCTGTGAATACCGGGATGCGGATCTGGCAGCACAGGCTGGATCCGGATATGTTCCGGGGCTACAATCCTTTCTGCGCGGTGAACATTCTCCACGACAGGCTGTTCCTGGAATACGACAAGACTGACATGACCACTTATCTGAACCGAAGGGGGATGGTGTTCTGCGATGGAAGGCCCCTGAAACAGGTGAGCCTGTACCACCAGATGGCCCGGGAGGAGGGGACGTACTGGGTGGAGGCCAACGGCCAGACTGTCCATTTCCGTCTTCCCGGGGACGGAGATCCGGCGGAGCATGTGATCGAGCTCACCTCCAGGGAGCAGTGCTTCGCGCCCCAGGAGCCATTCCTGTCCTACATCAGAGTAAAGGGGCTCACCTTCGCCCACGCGGCCACCGGAGCGCCCGTGCCCCAGAGAGGGGCACTGTCCTGCCACAGGGGGCATCACTGGATCATAGAGGACTGCACAATCGACTGGTCCAATGCCGTGGGAATCGACGTGGGGAACGAGTGCTGGCATCATCAGTGGACGGAAGGGCAGATCATCGGCAGCACCGTGATTCGCAGATGCACGGTGCGGGACGCGGGAGTGTGCGGCATCGCAGGGCTCCATGCGGAGAATATGCTGGTGGAGGACTGCCTGATTGCGGGGACCGGGTGGCAGCGCATGGAGCTCTCTTGGGAAGCGGGAGGGATGAAGCTCCACAACAGCAGAAACGGCCTGTTCCGCCGCAATATCTTCCGGGACACCTTCCGGGCGGACCATATCTGGCTGGACTGCGGCAATGAGAACAACCGGATTACCAGGAACCTGTTTTTGGACGGCATAGAGCAGAGGGAAGCGGTCTTCATCGAGTGCACCAAGGAGGGCGTGAACCTGATTGACCACAATATCTTCTGGAACGTGGAGGGAAGGTTCGACAGGAATGCCGTCCCGGCGGAGCCCGGTTCCTCCGGGTGGTATAAAATGATTGAAGACAATGTCGTCAACGGATACGCCGTGTACGGGGAGGGGACGGACCGCATGCGGGTGGTGAACAATCTCATCGGGAAGTGCAGGAGCGCGGGATATTTCGCCAAACCGGTGGGCTTCCGCATGCACGGCCTGGAGCGGGGCGGAACCTCCAGGGACGCGGTGCTGGCAGGGAACATCTTCTACGACTGCGGGGAGGCAGCCATCAAATTCCCCACCAGGGACAATGCCTCGGAGGGCAATCTGTACGTGAAGCTGAAGGGCGGCTATCTGCGGGTGCTCTATCCGGAGCCGGAGGTATGCCTGAATCTGCCGGCCTGGCAGGAATTTGAGGGATTCGACCTGACAGGACAGGAGGGATGGTTCGATATTCAGGTGGATACGCAAAACTACACTCTTGTCTTTAAGCAGGCGGGAGAGACCATGTTCGCCATGCCGGGGCAGTTGGAGCGGAGGAAGCACATAAAGCATGTGGAGGATATGGGAAAACTGGAAGTCCGGGCCCTGGAGGAAAAGACGCGGATTGACCGCCAGGTCCTATGGGCGGAGGATTTCCTGGGAGAAGCCGGAGAGGGCGATTATGTGGTTCCGGGCCCGCTGCGGAAGCTGAAAGAGGGCGGGATATACCATATCGACCCCAGGAAGAGACAATAGAGCTATGGGCGGCCCGGGGCCCGGCAGCTTAGCAGTCGGCGTGCCCCGGGGCAGCAGAACAGGAGCAAGGAGGCATAGATGATCAGAACAGCAAAGACAGAAAACGGCATGGTGCGCGGAAGCGAGGCGGCGGACCCCAGGATCACGGCATTCAAGGGGATTCCCTTTGCGGCCCCTCCGGTGGGGGAGAACAGATGGCGCGCCCCGCAGCCCGCGGCGGACTGGGAGGGCGTCAGAGAGGCATATCGTTTCGCGCCGATTTCCATGCAAAGCATTCCGGGCCTGGGAACCGATATCTATTGCAGGGAATGGCATGTGGATCCCCAGATCGACATGGACGAGGACTGCCTGTACCTGAATGTGTGGACCGGGGCGAAGGATGCGTCGGAGAAGCGCCCGGTACTGGTGTGGTTCTTCGGAGGCGGGCTGCAGTGCGGCTATCCCGCGGAGATGGAGTTCGACGGGGAGCGCCTGGCCAGGAGGGGCATCGTGGTGGTGTCCGTGAATTACAGGGTGAATGTGTTCGGCTATCTGGCCCATCCGGACCTCACCGCGCAGCAGCCGGAGGCGCCGTCCAATTTCGGCAGCCTGGACCAGCAGGCGGGGCTGAGATGGGTGGCGCGCAACATCGCGGCCTTTGGCGGCGATCCGGGCAATGTCACCATCGCGGGGCAGTCCGCAGGCGGCGGCAGCGTGCTGAGTCAGATGTCCTGTAAGGACAATGAGGGCCTGTTCCAGAAAGCCATCATCATGAGCGCCATGATCCGCAGCCCCTACAGGAAAGGGGGAATCGGAGATCCGGAGAAGCTGGACAGCGCGGAGCGTAACGGGGCGGCCTTTTTCGACTTCCTGGGGGTGAAGACCCTGGAGGAGGCCCGGAAGCTGGACGCCGCATTCATCCGAGACCGCTACGACGAGTACACCAGAGAGCATCCGGCCATGTTCACGGTGCTGGATAACCGCTTCTGCGTGGGGGATCCCCTGGTGCTGTACGCAAAGGGAGAGTGCGTGGACGTGGCGGTGATGGCAGGGAACACAGGGGACGAGTTCCACAATGAAATCCCGGCCGCCGATGAGGCGCAGTTGGAGCGCATGGCCCGAGAGCTTCTGGGAGAGCGGGCAGAGCGGTTCCTGGCCTGCCCCGAGTCCCGGGTGAAGACGGAGAGGGGCTATGCCCCGGTGAGCGGGATCAGTTGTACGGTGAGGAGCGAGTTCCTGGCCAACGCCGGTGGCGCAAAGCCCAGGAAGAACTATTATTACAGCTTCCAGGCGGACATCCCGGGCTGGGACGATCCCGGCACCTTCCACTCCGTGGATCTGTGGTTCTTCTTTGAGACCCTGGCCAAATGCTGGAGGCCTTTCGTGGGCAGGCATTACGATCTGGCCAGGCAGATGTGCAATTACTGGGCCAACTTCATCGCCACGGGGAATCCCAACGGAAAAGACGCGGACGGCAGCGATATGCCCTACTGGGACTGCTACACCCCGGAACATCGGACCCGGATGCTCTTCACCGGGGAGGGCCCTGTGGCGCAGACGAATCAGGAATCGGATTTCACAAGGCTTATCATAGAACAGATCGGTGACATGATCGGCAGGGGCTGAGGCCAGAGAAAGCGATGGGAGAATGCGGGATATGGCATTGACGGAAAGGAGTGCATGAATTCATGCAGAACCATAGAAACGAAGCGCTGGAGAGCCATGGAATCTTCTTTGACCCGGTGTATCTGCAGATGCGGCTGCACAAGGGGCCGGAAGGGATTGGCCCCAGGCATTTTGAGGAGGAACCGGGGGTGAGAGTGGAGGAGAACGGGGACGTGACCTTCTGCTTCTACGCCCCGGAGGCAAAGTCTGTGGAGGTGGCAGGGTTCGGGAACAGCGCCATGACCAATGAACACCATCCCATGAAAAAGGATGAAAATGGGTATTTCAGGGCCACTGTGCCCGGGATTCCCCCCGGATTTCACTATCATGAGTATTTTTGTGATGGGATGAACGTGATAAACCCCCAGGCCCCTGTGGGCTATGGGGCGCACAAGGCGGTGAATTTCTTTGAAAAAGAGGGGGACGGTGATTTCTATTTCCTGAAGGATGTGCCCCACGGGGAGGTGCGCCTGGAATACTTCCCCAGCAGCGTCACCGGGCGGACCAGGGCCTGCTATGTCTATACGCCTCCGGGATACGGGCAGGAGGGGGACAGGAAATATCCGGTGCTCTATCTCCAGCACGGCGGCGGAGAGAGCGAGAGCGGATGGCTCTGGCAGGGGAAAGCCAATCTCATTGCGGACAATCTGATTGCCGCGGGAGAGTGCCCCAAGCTGCTCATTGTCCTGAACTGCCTGTACTGCCCGGGGCCGGAGCCGGAGGAATTCCTGGCAGGGGATTTCGACAGCATGCTGCTGAAGGACTGCATGCCCTATATCGAGGGGAAGTATACCGTGGAGCCGGGAAAGCGGGCCATGGCGGGGCTGTCCATGGGCAGCTATCAGACAATCATGACCACCTTGAACCATCTGGGGATGTTCCCCTATATCGGCATCTTCAGCGGCACGCCCCAGAGACGGTGGTACGCAAAGGAAGACTACATGAAAGCCTTCGAAGATTCCGAGGCCTTCCGGGAGCGAGTGAAGCTGCTGTTCTTCGGGTACGGGGAGCAGGAGGAGCGGATCGTGGCCGCGTTGGAGGAGCAGTTCGGGGAATTCCGGGACAAAGGGATTCCGTACACCGCCTACACCTGTCCGGGCTATCATGAGTGGACGGTATGGCGGAAGTGCCTGAGGGAGTTCCTGAAGCTTCTTCCCAAATCCTGAAGGGCAGGGGGGTAAGTATGTTAAAAACAATGAAAAAACTTTTTTCCGGGGATCGGGTATTCTACGGGAGGGTGCTGACGCTGGCCCTCCCCATAGCCCTGCAGAGCCTGATTACCATCGGCGTCAATATGCTGGACACCATTATGGTGGGGACCCTTGGGGAAGTGGAGCTTTCCGCCACTTCCCTGGCCAACCAGTTCATCAATATCTATCATATCTTCTGCATGGGGCTGGGCATGGGGGCGTCGGTGATGGTCTCCAGGTACTGGGGGATGCGGGAGAGCGAACCGGAGAAGTCGGCACAGGCCCTGAAGAAGACCATCTGCATCATGGTGAGGCTGACTCTGGGACTGGCTCTGGCCTTTGCCATTGCCACCATCGCCATTCCGGGCGCCATCATGGGGATGTACACCACGGAAAAGGACATCATCTCCCTGGGCATCATCTACTTCCGGTATTCCGTCATCACCTATTTCTTTCTGGGGCTGTCTTTGGTCTGCACCATCGTGCTGCGCAGCGTGGGCCAGGTGCGGATGCCGCTGTATGTGTCCATGGGGGCCTTCTGCGTGAACATCGCGGCCAATTACGCCTTTATCTTCGGGAAGCTGGGGATGCCCCGGATGGGGATTGCCGGCGCTGCCCTGGGGACGCTGATTGCCAGGGTGTTCGAGGCGGGCATGATCTGCGGCTATCTGTTCTTCAAGGATAAAGCCATCGGGTTTAGGATAAGGCATCTGGGCATGAAGACAGGGGATCTGATAGGGGAGTATGTGCGCATCAGCATCCCGGTTCTGGTCAGCGACGGCATCCTGGCCATCGGCAACAACACCGTGGCCATGGTGGTGGGGCATCTGGGCGTAAACTTTGTGGCGGCCAATGCCATCACCAGCGTCACCCAGCAGATGAGCAATGTGCTGACCCAGGGAGTGGCCCAGGCAGGGGCAATCGTTACCGGACAGACCCTGGGAGAGGGGGACCGGGAGAAAGCCCTGGGCCAGGGCTACGCGTTCATGGGGCTGGGACTGGCCCTGGGGCTCTTTGCCGCTCTGGTAATCACTGTGATCAGCGGGCCGGTAATCGGTGCCTACAATGTGTCTGAGGAGACGGCGGGGGTGGCCGGACAGCTGATGGAGGCCATCGCACTGATCATGATTTTCCAGTCCACTAACAGCATCATGACCAAGGGAGTCCTAAGGGGCGGCGGAGATACCAAGATGCTGATGCTGGCGGACAATATCTTCCTGTGGGTGCTGTCCATCCCTCTGGGGCTGCTGGCAGGCTTCGCGCTGCATCTCCCGGCCTTCTGGATCTATACCTGCCTGAAATTCGACCAGATCGCCAAGACCGTGTGGTGCGTGTTCCGGCTTAGGAGCGGAAAATGGATCAAGAGGATCTCCACGGGGAAACAGGGTGGAGCAAGCGCGTGAGGGGAGGCTGGGAAGCGGCCGAAGTTCCGATGAACATGTTACGGATTCGAAACAGGGATTCGCAACAAAAGCAGACGTTTTGTAACAGGGGCCTGAAAGCCATGTTGAATCGGGCCTGAAGATTCTGAGTAATTGACTCGAAAAGGAGGAAGCCTAAAATGAAGAAACAAGCCTTCAACCCGTATCTGCCGTCCTGGGAGTACATACCGGACGGTGAGCCCCATGTCTTCGGAGACAGGGTCTATGTCTATGGTTCCCATGACTTTTACAATGGATTCGTGTTCTGCATGGGGGATTATGTGTGCTGGTCCGCCCCGCTGGAGGATCTCTCGGACTGGCGCTACGAGGGCGTGATCTACCCCAGGAATGAGGATCCCCTGAACAGGGAGGGGAAAGCCTGCCTCTATGCCCCGGACGTGACGAAGGGGCCGGACGGCAGATATTATCTCTATTATGTGCTGGACAAACAGCACATCGTGTCCGTGGCCGTGTGCGATACTCCGGCGGGGCGGTATGAATTCTACGGCTATGTCCATTATCCGGACGGCGTGAGGCTGGGCGATAAGGAGGGAGACGAGCCTCAGTTCGACCCGGCGGTGCTGACGGAAGGGGCAGTGACCTATCTCTACACCGGCTTCAGCGGCAGATGGGACAAGGACCGCTCGGGCTCCATGGCGGTGGTGCTGGACGCGGACATGCTGACAGTGCTGGAAGCCCCAGTGTGCGTGGTGCCGGGCTACACCCACTGCCAGGGGAGCGGATTCGAGGGGCATTCCTTCTTCGAGGCATCCTCCATCCGGAAGATCGGGGATACCTATTACTTTGTCTACTCCTCGGAGGTGATGCATGAGCTGTGCTATGCCACAAGCAAGCATCCCAGGGAGGGGTTCGTGTACCGCGGCGTCCTGGTGAGCAACTGCGACATGCATATCGACCACGACAAGCCCGGCGACCTGCCCATGGCCTACGGGGCCAACAACCACGGGGGCCTGGTGGGGATAAACGGCCAGTGGTATATTTTTTATCACAGGCACACTAACGGCACCTGGTACAGCAGACAGGGGTGCGCGGAGAAACTGACGCTCTCGGCGGACGGGAGCTTTGCCCAGGCGGAGCTCACATCCTGCGGCTTGAACGGCGGGCCCCTTGCGGGAAAGGGAGAGTATCCGGCCCATATCGTGTGCCGCCTGTTCACGGATGAGCCCACGGGCCATGTGGGCGGCGACAAGCAGCCCAGGGTGATGCAGGACGGCAGGGACGGGGACGAGGAGCCCGGGTACATCGCCAATATCACGGATTCGGCCACGGCGGGATTCAAATACTTTGACATGCAGGGCGTGACGAAGATCCGCGTCACGGTGCGAGGCTATGCGGACGGCGCTTTTGAGGTGCGGACGAAATGGGACGGGGAAGTCCTGGCCCGGATCCCGGTGGTGTACACCAATGTGTGGGAGGACTATGAGGCGGACATCGAAATGCCGGACGGGGTACAGGCGCTGTATTTTACCTACAGAGGACAGGGGAAAGCCAGCCTGCTGTCCTTCGCGCTGCTGTGATATGGAAAAGCCCCGGAGCCGGAGGGGCTGTAGATTGTAAGGCTCCGGGGCGGAAACCGCAGACCTGGACAAGGCGGAATCCCAAGGGGAAGAAAGGATGTACCAGAATGGAATATATTTATGAAATGCCAGCCGAAATGACGGCGGAAAATGAAAAGCGGGGAGAGGTCAGGAAGTTTTCCTATGACACACAGACCTATGAGGGGGACGCCAGCCATCCCATGCACAAGGAAGCCTGGGTGTACCTTCCCTGCGGCTACGATGAAAGCCGGAAGTACAATGTGCTGTACCTCCTCCACGGAGGCGGGGCGAATCAGGACTGGTGGTTCAAGGACTACCCGGATACCGTGACCATCCTTGACAATATGATGGCGAAGAAAATCTGCGAGCCCTGCATCATTGTCACTCCCACCTATTACCGGGGCGAGGAGGCAGACAAGGACATGGACATCACGGAGCATTTCCGGTATGAGCTGCGCCGGGACTTGATTCCCGCCGTGGAGAGCGCTTTCTCCACCTGGACAGAGGGCGATGTCAGTGAGGAAAATCTGGTGAAGACCCGGAGCCACCGGGCGTTCGCAGGGCTGTCCCTGGGTTCCATGACCACTTACCGGGCTGCTTTTTACAATAATTTCGCCCTGTTCTCCTGGTACGGGCCTTTCTCCGGCTGCTGCGGCCCCCAGGGCGAGCGGGATCCCGAGGTGGAGCGCATCAGGAAGACCCTGGCGGAGGGAGAGGCCAGGGGGCTGAAGCTGGATTACCTGTTCTGCTGCAACGGGGACAAGGACATTGCCTACCCGGAGCATAAGGAAATCATGGAGAAGGCGGAGCAGGCCTGCCCTCAACTTGTCAGGGGGAAGAACTACGACTTCTACACCATCCCTGGAGGAGTCCATGATATGAAGGCATGGCAGCTTCATCTGTACCACGCCCTGCAGATTTTCTTCTGCTGAGGGCGGAAGCAGGGTTTTCGGTGAAAGGGAAGTTGTTTCAAATCAGGCGGTATCGCCCCGGTTACAAGGGCTGTACCGCCTTTTTTGCACGAAAAAAATTCAAATCTACACAATAGATTCATATTACGCTGTTATAATTACAGTCAGAGGTGCGCTATGAGTAAAATTTTAATTGTTGAGGACAATCTATCCATACAGGCATTGCTGCATGACTTTATACAGGAAGCCGGATATCGTGTGGTGCTGGCGGCTGACGGCGGCGATATCAAAAAAATGCTTAAGACCAAGTCCGCTGAACTTGCGGCCAGCCTATCTACCGAAAATATGAAGCTGTCGCCCTGTGATATTTATATGATTGATATTTGCCACAACGGAACGGCAATCACCGCCGCTCTCTCTTCTCAAAGAACCGGTCAATTTCCCTTTTCACGGATTCTGCGGAGAGGGATTTGGACAGATAGCCCTCAGGCTTTAAGGAGATAGCTTTTTCCACGCTCGCCCTGTCCACCCGACAGGTGAGGAAGATGACGGGGATATCCGCGAATTCCTTTTCCGAGCGGATCATCTCCAGCATCTGGCCTCCGTTGCAGACGGGCATCTCGTAATCCAGCAGCACCAGATCCGGCCGGGCAAGGGTGATGCTTCGGATGGCGGACATGCTGGAATCTGCCGTCAGCACCTCATAATCCCGACCCAGCAGGTCGAGCATGGCTCTGCGCATGAAGTCCGAGTCGTCCACTACCAGTATCTTTCGGCGGTCTGCTTCGGCTTCCACGGCACTGTCGGGACAGGGATGCGGCAGGGGATCGTCAAGGCGCAGACGGCTTTCAAGCGCAGCGACAGCGTCCTTAGCGACCGCCGTGATGCCGTCCCCGGAAAGGGGCATGTGGGAAGCGGCCATGCAATAAGCGAAGTATCCTTTGCCTGTGTCGAAGAGGAAGCTGAACTGGGGGCTCAGCCTCTCGTACATCCTGTAGAACTGCTCATAGGTCAGAATCTGTTCCTCCTTCAGAACAAGAGGCTTCAGTGACGGAAAATACTGCCTGACGCGCTCTACAAGCTGCGTTGCCGCATAGCTGGCCACATTGGACAGCATCATGGCCGTGGTTTCCGATTTCGACGATACGGCATTGCCGATGATGCTGCCGACAAGCTGCTCCTCGAAAAGCAGGAGGAATTCCCAGCTCTTTTTCTCTCCGTCGCTATAGACCAGCCGACAGCAGATGCCTCTGCCGAATTGCTCCCCGGCATAATAATTGCTGATCAACTGGGGATTCAGCCGGAACATGCTGTGTAGAATGCTGGCTACGGTCTGCCCCATCATGGCCTGTTCCTCCTCCGGCAGCAGGTTTTCCCAGTGCATGACGGGCTCGCCGCTTACGATCATATGATCCTCGATCATGGTATGCGCAATCAGCCAGCCGGCGCACACACCCAGGAAATGGTGGATGGAGGTGGCGGAGAATCCCGTCATCTCCAGCTCGCTTTCAAGGGCAGGGAGCATCCGCTCCCGGAAATCCTTATGGATGCGCCTGTGGGCCCTGAGCCCCGGGTAATCTATGGAATCCATATAGGCCTCCTCGTCCGAGAAATGCTGGATAGCGTGATCCTTGAAGTACTTTATCGCCTCCTGGCAGGCAAAGTGGCTTTTCTCCGCCCTGTTCCCGAAGTCGAACAGCTTGCCCAGAATGCCGAAGAGCTTTTTGTGCTCCCTGTCGATGATTTCAACCCCTATATTATACCGTTCATCCCATACCAAACGATTTCCCATACCTTCCTCCTCAAAGCGCAGGACTGCTTTCAGTCCCCGCCTGACATGCCCGGCTGACACATACGGTGCTCCGTTTCCCTGCGCAATTTCGGGCCATTTGTATATTTTATTCCATGACCTGTGAAAATGTGCCAGCATATGACATTTTTTTCGAGGGGCAGGGGAGACAATAGATGCCTATGAATCTCCCAGGAGGTTCCGCAAGGCGGAGAAGAGGTTATCGATATCGATGGGCTTTCCAAGATGGGCGTTCATGCCGGCGGAGAGAACAGCCTGGCGGTCCTCCTCAAAGGCATTGGACCAGGGCATGATTGGCGTAGATCAGCCCCTCGTCCCCGTCGGCATAATATATGAAGAAACCGCCTGGCATCCCTGCAGTAATCTGTCCGATGATCGGAAAAGTCTGTTCACTGAGGACCAGGGAACGCCGCTCTTTCTGCTCGGGTATACGCATAGAAATCCATCCTTTCCAGCATATAGCAAATCTACAGGTAATTGTACCATTTCCCCGTGTCTTGTCAAACACGGCACAAAAAGGCGGAGGCAGGTTCCAAAATTGTAAATTTCCCTCTTGCCAAGCATAGGAAAATATGATATCATATCCTTTGTTAAGGTTGCAGCGGCTCCATGGTCAAGCGGTTAAGACATCGCCCTTTCACGGCGGTAACACGGGTTC
>NZ_CAPDXS010000034.1:0-22105 GCF_948601915.1 uncultured Acetatifactor sp.
ATTTCAGGGGGCGGTTCTATCAGTATCTGTGTCCGTTCCCGGGGCCGGACGAGGAGGTTGCCTCCCTGGGGAGGAGCGGCGAGGACGACACCATCGCCTTCTGCCTGCAGAACGGCGCTTACTTTATCGAGACCAATATGGAGTCCGCCGCAGCCTTCGGAGGCCATCCGGAACCTCATAAAATCTGGAAATCCAGCGCGGCGGCAGCGGAGTATTCCCGCCAGGTGGCCCGGGAGTATTACGGCTGCGGCAGGCCCTACGGCTATGTCTTCGGCGGCAGCGGGGGAGGCTACAAGACCATTGCCTGCATCGAGAACACCAACGCCTGGGACGGGGCCTGCCCTTTCGTCATCGGGTCGCCATATTCCCTGCCTAATACCATCACGCTCCACGTACAGGGGATGCGGACGCTGCGCCATGCGGTGGGGAAGATCGTGGACGCCCTGGATGCTGGCGGCAGCGGGGATATGTATGAGGGCCTGACGGAGGATGAGGCGAAGATGCTGAGGGAGATCACCCTCATGGGCTTCCCGCCCAGGGCCTGGTTCATGGAGGCGGCGGGACGCTGGGACGACGGTTCCCTGCCTGTGCTGATGCCCGGGATCAGGCAGAAGGACCCTCAGTATTTCAAGGATTTCTGGGAGAAGCCCGGCTATCTGGGCACGGAGCCGGGCAGCAACGCCCTCCGGGACAGGCTGCAGTTTAGGAGCCGTGTGGTGAGCGTCCATCTGCCGGGAGGGAAGGCGGAGGAGACCGGAGAATATTCCAACGGCGTGGATACCGCCTGGAAGAAATCCCTGGTGGACGGGGGCGGCGCCTGGATTGAGCTGGAGGAGGTTCCCCAGGGGGAGGAGCTGTATCTGAAGGGGGTCAACATCGGCTTCGAGACCGGCGGGGCGGCAGGAAAGAATATGTTTTTGGGGGATATCAGGGGCAACTGCATCACCATCGGCATGTGCTATGGCATGGATGACATGGAATCGGTACTGAAGTCCATCCGTCCCGGGGATGTGGTGACATTGGACAATTCCGATTACATAGCGGTCCAGTCCTATTACCGCCACCAGGTTCCGCCGGATGCAGCCTTCCACGCGTGGGACCAGTTCCGTAAGGCGGACGGCACCCCTGCCATCCCTCAGAGGGACGACATCATGGGGCCCGGCTTCTGCGGCACGGGTACGGTCCAGGAGGGAACCATCCAGGGCAAGGTAATCCTGACCCAGTCCCTGATGGACGAGTCCACCTGCCCCTGGTGCGGCGACTGGTACAGGAACCAGGTGCGCAGGGCCAAGGGAAACGAGGATGATTTCCGGATCTACTATTACGACAGGTGCCTCCATGGGGATGTGTCCGCTCTGGATACGGATATGATCGTAAACTATCTGGGCGGGCTGAAGCAGGCCCTGCTGGATATCAGCGACTGGGTGGAGCGGGGCATAGAGCCCAGGCAGTCCTCTGTGTATGAAATGGAGGGCGGCTGCGTCCATATCGCGGAGACGGCGAAGGAGAGGAAAGGACTACAGCCTGTAATCTCCTTGGCCGCCAACGGCGGGGCATGCGCCCATGTGAAGGTGGGAGAAGCCGTGACCCTGGAAGCCACGGCCCAGGTGCCCCAGGGCGCAGGGATAGTGACGGAAATCGAATTCTCCTTCTCCGACCCCATGTTCGGCACCTACGCGAAGAAGATGGAAAGCGGGGACAGCATGGCCTTTCTGGCGCAGGGACGTTCCGAGAGGGTGGAAGGGGCGTTGGAGACCTACGTCACGGAGGAGGGCCTGCAGGCGGGCAGGGCCGTGGTGCAGACTTCCTATGACAGGCCCGGCACCTACTTTGCGACGGCTTCCGTAAAGAGCCAGAGGAACGGGGACAGGGGAGATGTCTTCACCCAGGTGCGCAATCTGGCCAGGGCCAGGGTGATCGTGGAGGAATAACAAACTTAAGCATGAAAGTCTGAGACAGCAGGCTTATTGTCCCCCTGCAGGGATTATGGCATGAAGGCGGCAGCTGCGGGAATGCCGCAATAACAGAAAAGGCGGAGTTTATGAAGGTGTCAGTGGAGGGCATACCGCAGGGTGGTCCCCCGGATGCAGGAAGAGGAGAGGAAGTCGATCCGCAGCAGGTGGAAGAATGCTGTGAGGATGGTGTGTACAGGGGTGTCGTAGTGCGGAGACGGCACTGGAATAGGAGGAAATTTTATAACAGTCTCGGAACGAAGGTGCCCGGAATGAAAATTCAGCTGCGCACTTTGCAGATGAAATTTCATTCCCCGATAAGGGCACCGTAGTGCAGAGACGGCACTGGAATAGGAGGAAATGAGATATGAGACAGTATGAAATGTTTGAACTGAGTTTTCAGGGAGCGCAGCCGGAAGGGTCTTTTGCGGACATTGATCTGGAGGCGGTATTTTGCTGCGGAGGCGAGGAGAAGGTGGTGAAGGGCTTTTACGCGGGGGACGGCGTCTACAAGGTGCGGTTTCTGCCGGAGAAAGCGGGGAGCTATTCCTGGAAGGTGACTGGCGTCGCAGAACAGGAAGGGGAGGCCCTGTGCGAGAGCGCGGATGAGTCCTGCCATGGCATGGTGGGGGCGGAGGGCATGCATTTTGCCTATGAGGACGGCACGCTGTTCTATCCCTTCGGCACCACGGTCTATGCGCTGATGCATCAGGAGGATCGGCTGGTGGCGCAGACCATGGAGAGCCTGAAGGCAGCTCCCTTTAATAAGGTGCGCTTCTGCGTGTTCCCCAAGCATTATGATTTTAACCACAACGAGCCCCCCTGCTTTGCCTTTGAAAAGAGGGAGGATGGCAGTTGGGATGTGGACCGCCCCTGTTTTGCCTTCTGGGAGAGGCTGGAGGGGATATTGGCGCGGCTGGGGAGGATGGGGAGCCAGGCGGATCTGATCCTGTTCCATCCCTACGACCGGTGGGGATTTGCTGCCATGCCCCAGAAGGACAACCTGGTCTATCTGGATTATCTGCTCCGCCGTCTGGCGGCGTTCCCCAATGTGTGGTGGAGCCTGGCCAACGAATATGACCTGTGCGGAGCCAAGTCTATAGAGGATTGGGAAGAGATTGAGGAGTTTGTGGCGGCGAAGGACCCTTACCGTCATCTGCTGTCCAACCACAACTGCTTCAAAAACTGGGATTTTACCAGGCCTAACGTGACCCACGCCTGTATCCAGTCCAAGGTGCTGAACAAGGTTGCCCGGTGGCGCAGGCAGTATCAGAAGCCTGTGGTGATCGACGAGTGCTGCTATGAAGGGAATATCCAGCATATCTGGGGGAGCATCTCCGGCCGGGAGATGACGAACCGGTTCTGGCGCGTGGTCACCATGGGCGGCTACTGCACCCACGGAGAGACTTTCCTGGACCCGGGGCAGGATGTCCTGTGGTGGAGCAGGGGCGGCAGGCTGAAAGGGGAGAGCCCGGCGCGGATCGGGTTCCTGAAAGGAATCGTGGAGGAGCTTCCGGGGCCTATCGAGCCTGTTGAAAGCTGGATCATGAAAATGACACATGTGTCAGATGAGGAGAAGGAACAGCTTCTGCAGCAGGGCGAGCCCTTTGTGAAGGCGATGCTGCGGATGGGGGATGAGCTGGTGGATTTTTGCAACAGCGAGTTCGTATACCAGGGGCACTGCGGCCAGGAGGCTTATCTGACCTTCTATGACCTGCGCACCTGTGCGGAGGATGTGCTGGAGCTTCCGGAGGCCCATAAGTACAGGGTGGAGCTGATCGATACCTGGGACATGACCAGGACGGTGCTGTTGGAGAACGCCAGCGGGAAGACGAAGCTGACGCTTCCCGGCAAGGAAGGGACGGCGGTTCTGGCGCGGAAAGTGGATTAGCAGCAGGTTCCCCCGCTCCGGCCAAACTGCCTGGGAGATGTGCCGGTTATTTTCTTGAAAACGGTAATAAAGTAGTTATAGTCATGGAAACCGCACAGAGAAGCCACTTCGCTGAGACTGAATTCGGGAGAATGCAGGAGCAGCGATTTGGCTTTTTCTATGCGCCTCAGGCGTATGACTTCGGCAATGCCCATGCCGTAGCTTTCTTTTGCGATTTCATAGAGTCTGGTCTTTCCAATCTGAAAATGGGCGCAGATTTCCTTTGCATCCAGATCCTCTGAGAAATGCTCCTGGATATAGTTGTCAATTTGTACAGGCAGGTCTTCATGCCGCAGGGTGGCAAGCCGCTCCATGCAGAGATAGGATGCGATTGTCTGCATTAAGTTGGCGGCGGACAGGATATAGCTTTCTTCCATTAACGGCTGTTATATATCACATGAAAAAGTAAAAAGCAATATTGGGATGGATGACAGCAATGACCGCAAACCCAGCCGAAGGCTGAGTTTAGGATTAGCGTATACCGAGGTAATCGGCTATAACAAACCTTGAGGGAGCTTCAGAACGAGAAATTTAATGTGAATTTTATTGTAAAGACAGGCGGTTTTTTGTATAGTAAAGAACAGGAGGTTGTGGACATTATGATGACATTGTTTGATGATGAGCAGGTTTTAGAAGCATATGCAAAGGATATTGATGATAATGCTACCCATAGAGAGGCGAGAGAAACAGCGGAAAGAATGATTAAAATGGGGAAGTTTTCACTTGAAGATATCGCATTATGTGTTCCGTCAATACCGCTTGATGAATTAAAGAGATTGAAAGTAGATATTATGCAGTTGGCATAGACAAGAATTCATTTATACTCACGCTCAATAACATTTGCCAACGTAAATGTATAACGAGAGAACGCTTCTGTAAAACCTGGGAAGAAAGCGGCAAATGAATGCACTCACGCGTATAATATCATATTATAATAACATAGCGTCCATAGGACGCATTGGTAAAGGCGCATGGAACAGTAAATTGTAAACCATGCGTTTTTTTGCGCCCCAAATCATGAGCATTGCTGCATAAATGGAAATGTCGAGAAATATTTCTGAGCAAGCACAACCTGGAGAGCCTGATGGCTGTAATCGGCGGGGCAAAGGAGCTGGGCGTGCCTGTCATCATTCAGTTTGCCCAGTGCCATGAGCCCTGGATTCCCCTTTCCGTCATCGGCCCCATCATGGTGGAGCATGCAAAGAGGGCAGAAGTTCCCGTATGTGTCCATCTGGATCACGGCGAGACTCTGGAGTATTTACAGCAGGCCCTGGATATGGGATTCACGGGAATCATGTACGACGGCTCCGTGCTGCCCTATGAGGAAAACCGGGAGAACACGAAAGCGGCGACGGCCATGGCGGCGAAGACCGGAGCCGGTGTGGAGGCGGAGCTGGGCTCCATGGGGAAGAGGGAGTCCGGCGCGGGGGACGGAACAGGAGCGGAGGACGAGACGAAGATATACACGGATTCCGCGCTGGCGAAGCGGTTCGTGGAGGAGACGGGGATAGATGCCCTGGCCTGTTCCTTTGGAACCACTCACGGGATTTATCTGACGAAGCCGAAGCTGGACTTCGACGTGGTTCGGAATGTGAGGAAGCTTACGGATGAGATTCCGGTGGTGATGCACGGCGGCTCCGGGGTCAGCAGAGAGGACTTCCGGGAGGCGGTCAGGGCCGGCGTCAGGAAGGTGAACTACTTTACCTATATGGACAAAGGCGGCGGCAGCGCGGCGGCGGAGTACATACAGACGGTCAAAGCAGGGGAGCCGGTTTTCTTTTCCTCCGTGATACAGGAGGCGGAGAAGGCTATGAAGGAAAATGTGAAAGAGGCCATGAAGACTTTTGCTATGATGGATTGATAAGGAGAGCAAGATGATGAACACGAAAAAGAAAATGACTATTGAGGAATATCACCTGGACGCCCTGACGCTGCGCTGCTGGAACGAGATGGAGACCTATATGAGGGTATGTCCCTGCGTATTGCTGAGCGAACTGAATGACAGGGGAATCGTGGCATCCTGCGAGATAGACATGTGCTCCGCCATCACCATGCGCGCCATGAACCTGGCAAGCGAAGAGCCCACGGCTGTTCTGGACTGGAACAATAACTACGGCGATGAGGAGGACAAGGTGATCCTGTTCCATTGCGGGCCGGTTGCCCAGGGGCTGATGACAGCGAAGGGAACGGTTACGGAACATAAGATGTTCGCAAAAAACGATCCGGGTTCCGGATGGGGCTGCAATGAGGGACGGATTAAGGCATTTCCCGCTACTATCTCCAATTGCCAGACAAAGGATGGGAAAATCATTGTGTATGCCAGCGAAGCGCGGTTTACGGACGACCCCATTGAGGAAGCGTTCTTCGGATGCGGCGGCGTCTGCGAAATCCCGGATCTGCAGAATAAGCTGATCAGACTGGCCAGGGGAGGCTTCAAGCACCATACCTCCGTGGGGGTGGGACATATGAAAGAAATCTTGAAAGAGGCGTTTACAACATATCTTGGATATGACTGGGTGGATATTGACGGACAGTAAGGAAGTTGGGTTTTGTCTAAACAAGTTGCGGCAGCCATTTTCCGACAATTCCTAACCCGGACAAGCCGGAACCAAAATTTTGCTGTTAAACGGTCTAAACGGATGAACGGAATGGAGAAAAAGAATGTATATTGCGGGATTGGACATCGGGACTACGGGATGCAAGTGCACGGTTTTTGACGGGGACGGCCATTTGCTTGGGAAGGCATACCGCGACTATCCGGTGCGCAGGGCAGTGGGAGGACATGAAATCGATATTTCGGCCATGATGGACGGCGTCTATGGGGCGCTTTCGGAGATGGCGTCCCGGTATCCTGACATTGGCGGGATTGGGGTAACCAGCTTCGGCGAGACATTCGTATGTGTGGACTGGGCCGGTGAGCCGCTGCACCCGGCCATGCTGTACACGGATCCAAGGGGGCGGGAAGAGTGCCTTGAGCTGGTACGGAAGATAGGGGAAAAGAAAATCGCGGAGATTACAGGACTGCGTCCCCACGAGATGTACAGCATCTCCAAAATCATGTGGCTGAAAAGGAACCGGCCGGAGGTCTTGGAGGCAGCCAGGCATATCCTTCTGATGGAAGATTATGTCGTCTTCCGATTGACCGGGGTGGCGCAGATCGACTATTCCCTGGCCGCCAGGACGATGACGTTCGATATCAGGAAGCTGTGCTGGAGCGGCGAAATACTGGAGGCGGCAGGGGTGGATGAGAAGCTGCTGTCCGTACCGGTCCCGACAGGAACGATTGCAGGGAGCCTGCTGGCATCTGCTGCAGAAAAGACCGGGCTTAGGTCTGATGCCCAGGTGGTCTCCGTAAGCCATGACCAGGTTTCCGCGGCTGTGGGCGCAGGCGCTTTTGACGCGTCCGTGGCAGTGGACGGGGCCGGGACGGTGGAATGCCTGACCCCTGTCTATGATGAAATCCCGGACATGGACGTGATGTATCAGGCGGTGCGGCCGCTGGTATAGGCAGTCTGCAAAAGCAGGCTATAAACTTGCATCAGTTATTTGAAGACACTTCTATATAATACAAGGAGGCATCGGATGAATCCATACATCGGACATGATTCGCAGCTTTATGGGGTGGAAGAACACCGTCTTGTGGGCGGAAAGGGAGACGGCATGCGGATTTTGGAGGTGACCAACGGCAAGGGGATGGAGCTTGTCATTCCGCCGGACCGGGCCGGGGACATTGCAAGGCTGCGTTTCCGGGGAATCAACATGAGCTATCTGTCCCCCTGCGGTTACGTTGCTCCCGCATATTACGACAGCACTGGATCGAACTGGCTGAAATCTTTTACGGCAGGGTTTCTCACGACCTGCGGCCTGCAGGCGGTGGGTTCCCCCTGCACCGATGAGGGGGAAGAGCTTCCGCTTCATGGCTCCATTGCAAACCAGCCCTGTGAGCAGGTCTGCTGGAGGGAAGAGGACGGCCTGCTGGTGCTGCATATTATGAAAAGCTGGTCGAACAGGGGGTGCGCGCCGACTTGATAGAGATTGAAAGAGCACAGCATGGGGATGATCTGTTCTGGCAGAATCAGGTCAAGGACAAGGTGATCGCTTTCATGAGAGGCATTGCCGGATCCTGGTGATGTATCCTAAGGACATCCTGCACCAAAAAGCGGTAAAACATTCTTTTGGGGAATGGCTGGTATGACAGAATCGGGACGGAAGTGGTGCAGCTGTATCTGTCGGACTGCCGCGCTGCCATAGTACGCCCATGCATGGAACTGCAGGGTTTCGCCCGGGTGAAGCTGCAGCCGGGGCAGAGGAAAGCTGTGGGCTTTCTGGTACGCGCGGATCAGACGGCCTTTTTGGACCGCAACCGCCGTTGGAAGGTGGAAGCAGGGGAGGTATGGTTCTGGCGGGGGCTTTATAACCCAAAATCCTTAGAAAAGGGCTGTCACATCGCTGATTTCCTAATCATTGATGCGACAGCCCCTTTCTGTTATATTTCCGGTAGTCGCCGGGCGTCATGGAAGTATATCTCCGAAATACATTTTGAAAATATCCCTGGGAGGAGAACCCCAGGTATGTGCTGATTTCCAAAAGGGATTTGTCGGTGGAGGCCAGCAGATCCCGGGCTTTTTTGATTTTCAGAGTATACATATATTCTGTAATGGTAAAGCCGGTCTCCGATTTAAAACGTGCGGACAATTGGCTGCGGCTTAGGGAAACAAGGCTGCAGAGATCGGCTGTACGGACATTTTCTGTCAAATGCTCCTGCAGATAGGATATGATATTCTGAATGCTCTTACTGTATTGTTTCCCCATAACCAGATTCCGGATCCGTGTGGCATAATCCAATACCATGTGGTATTGCAGGTTTTGAATCTGATCGGGATAGAGATGCTTTTCACTGTGCTGTATATAGCGGTCGCTTAAGGAAAGCGCTTCCTCCACAGGAAGTCCGCCGGCGATGGCGGCACGGGATACCGTGGTGGCGCAGGTGATGAAGATATTCTTCAGCTGGCGCAGATAGCTGTCGGCAATTTTGCCGGGCTGCCCCGCCGATGAATTCGCAAAAAGCTTCCGGAGTCCCTCCAGGTTGCCGGTCTTCACGAAGCGGAGCATCTGTTGCTCGTATTCAAAGGTACTGTGGGAGACGGCCAGCCAGTCTTCCGGTTCGGGAACAGGAGGCTGAGGCTGGGAAGACGCCGGCAAACCGGTGGGGATAGAGTCATGAAAGTCAAAAAGGGACAGCTCGGTAATCTCTTTCTTCTCTCCGCTGATGTAGTAATTTACAAGACAGAGCAGATGGAGGAAAATTTCCAGCGGCATGAGGGTAATGCCTTGGAGCAGGGTCTGATAATGGGCTTTTTCCTTTTCATCGATTCCCAGAAGAAACATGAGCTCTCTGGCGTTTGAGCGGGTCAGCTGAAACTGGCAGGCAGGGCCGATGACCATAGTATGGCGCTCGTGGCGGATGACGCCGTAATATTGATAGAATGGCGTGATATGGCAGCTTATGCTGACAGGCGCATCCAGCAGCCTATCCAGATAGGGAAGGGCCGGATCCGGATCAAATGCAGTGGCGGAATAATACCCGGTACAGCTTTTGTTTTCATAAATCCTTATCTGGATGCGGGAGATATTCGCTATGTTTTCAGAGATATAGGCATAATCAATTTCCGGCATTTGTAGGGCCTCCTGTATCATTTTCTCAATTTTACAATAAACCGGATAATTTTACAAACAAAAAAATAGTGGAATATGGGAAAATGGGTGTAGAAAAATTGAGAGGCCTGACGGGAAAGGGAAGAACAGGATGAAACTGAAAAAGAAAATTGGCAAGTTTATGCAGCGGGTAGTGGATCATGCCATGGGAAACGGGCTCATGCAGGAGGAGACGGCGGCATCCGGCGAGAAATACATAACGCCGGGCATTTCGGCGCTGATTCGCAGGAGCGGGGCGGAAGGCTGCGTGCTGCTGAAAAATGACGGCGTGCTGCCCCTGAAGGAAGGGGAGGAAATCGCCGTTTTCGGGCGGTGCCAGCTTGACTGGTTCTGTGTGGGCTACGGCAGCGGCGGCGACGTACATGCGCCTTACCGCGTAAACCTGATGGAAGGCCTCGGGAATATGGGGGCAAAGTATAACAGGCCGCTGGCACAGGCATACCGGGCCTGGTGTGGATCGGAGGAGCACAGGGCGGATGAGGGCTGGTGGGGGCATTGGCCCATGAACCATCCGGAGATGCCGCTTGCCGCACATATGGCGGAGAGCGCGGCAAAAACTTCCGATGCTGCCCTGGTAGTGATCGGCAGGGCGGCCGGGGAGGACAGGGAAAACACTTTGGAGAAGGGAAGCTACTACCTGACGGAGGAAGAGCTGGCAATGCTGGATGCGGTTACGGCAGCGTTCCGCCGGACGGCTGTGGTGCTGAACATCGGCAGCATTATGGATATGGAGTGGACGGAAAGGTATGGGGAAAGGCTATCCGCCGTTCTAATCGCATGGCAGGGGGGAATGGAGAGCGGCAATGCCCTTGCGGATGTGCTGTACGGAAAGGTGAATCCCTGCGGAAGGCTGGCGGATACCATCGCGCGGCGCTATGAGGATTATCCCAGCAGCGGGCATTTCGGCGGCAGGGAATACAATGAATATGCGGAAGGGATTTTTGTAGGCTACCGGCATTTCGACACCTGTGCAAAGGAGGCGGTCCTGTATCCCTTTGGCTATGGCCTTTCCTATACCGAGTTCAGGCTTATGCCAAAATCCCTTAAGCGCTCTGCTCATGGTGCCGGCGGGCCGGAGGGAGCAGTCACGGAGATGGTTGTGGAAGTGAAAAATATCGGCGGCTGTTCCGGACGGGAGGTGGTGATGCTCTGGTGCCGCCCGCCCAAGGGCTGTATCGAGAAGCCCGCACATGTTCTGACCGCTTTTGCAAAGACCAGAGAGCTTGCCCCGGGCGAAAGCCAGGAGCTTACCTTAAAATGCGATGATAAAGCGATTTCGTCTTATGATGAGAGGCGGCATGCTTTCCTGCTGGAACCCGGCGAGTACCGCTTTGCGGCAAATGATGTGGAAGCGGGGAGCTTTCTGCTCCAGGAGACAGCGGTGGTGGAGAAATGTGAAGCAGTCTGTTCGCCGGAGGTAAATCTGAGGCAGCGCATTCTTGACAATCTTCCCGGGGAGGCTGCGGTGAAAAGGGAGAAAGCCCCGATTCTCGGCGATGTGGCCAGCGGAAAGGACACTATGGACGATTTTGTGGCCGGGCTCAGCGATGACGAACTGGAGGCTCTGACCCGGGGGCACGGCATGATGAACAGCCCGCTGGGGGCGCCTGGCAATGCCGGCGTCCTGGGCGGTGTGATTCCCGGTCTGCGGGAGAAGGGAGTTTTGCCGGTTGTCTGTGCAGACGGACCCGCGGGACTGCGGCTGCAAAAGTACTGTGCGTTGGTGCCCTGCGGAACGGCCCTTGCCTGTACCTGGAACTGTGAGCTGGTGGAGGAGCTGTACCGTCTTGTGGGGGCGGAGATGAAGCATTACGGCGTGGACGTGCTGCTGGCGCCGGGAATGAACATCCACAGGAATCCCCTCTGCGGAAGGAACTTTGAGTATTTTTCGGAGGATCCGCTGCTTTCCGGAAAGATGGCGGCTGCCGTGGTGCGGGGGGTACAGAGCATGGGAGGAGCCTGCTGTCCGAAGCATTTTGCCTGCAACAATCAGGAGACGAAACGCAATATCTGTGACTCACGGCTGTCTGAGCGCGCCCTGCGGGAGATCTATCTGCGCAATTTCGAAATCTGCATCAGGGAGAGCAGCCCCCATACCGTAATGACCTCTTATAACAAGGTAAACGGCGTATGGTCCCATTACAATTATGACCTTGTGACCACAGTCCTGCGCCGGGAATGGGGATATGAGGGCATGGTCATGACGGACTGGTGGATGCAGAAGTCCGGAAGCCCCGAATTCCCGAAGCTGAAGAACAATGCCTACCGGGTGAGGGCCCAGGTGGACGTGCTCATGCCCGGCGATATGGGGCATGTGGCGAAAAAATACAAATCGGATGGGAGCCTGCTGAAAACGCTGGGCCAGCCGGAGGGGATTACCCGGGGAGAGCTGCAGCGGACAGCCCGCAATGTTCTGGAACTGGTATTGAAGATAAAATACGGTGAAAAAGGAGAAAAACGATGAGGGAGAAAGAGATGAAGGGAAAACTGTTTGACAGGCTTCCGGACGGCAAAATCCAGTCTGAGAATGTGGGGGGAAAAGAAAAATGGCTCGGATATTTACTGGGGCCCACAGGGGCACTGCTGCTGAATGCGGTGCTGGCTGTCTATCTGAATGTGTTTTATACGGATGTCCTGAAGCTTACCGGGGTATGGGGCGGCGCGTTCCTGATGGTGTTTCCCATCGCTTCCAAAATCATTGACGCCGTCACCAATGTGGTCATGGGGCAGCTGATCGACCGTACCCGTACCCGGGAGGGCAAAGCCCGCCCATGGCTGCTGCTGTCGGCAATCCTGATGCCGGTGACGGGCATCTTGCTGTTTGCGGTGCCCAATGCCCCGGAGGAAGTCCAGGTCATCTGGGTCATGCTGTCATACAACCTGTTTTACTCCTTCGCATTCACAATCTATAATATGAGCCACAGCCTGATGGTGGCTCTGTCCACCCGGAACACCACGCAGCGCGGCAGCCTGTCGGTGTTCAATAATATCGCCTCTATCATGGTCTCCGGGATTATCGTGGCCCTGGTCTTTCCCATGGCAGTCATGCCGGTGCTGGGTGTCGATAAGGAGCTGTGGCTTCTGGTCATGGGCATTCTGGCAGCCCTGGCCCTGCCGCTGACATTGCTGGAATATTTCTTTACAAAGGAGCGCATCACGGAGGAAATCGGCGACGGGGCGGAAACAAGGTCTATCCGGGAGCAGTTTTCAGCCATACTGCACGATAAGTACTGGATCATTCTGATGGCCTACAATGTTGTCTTCAACCTGGGCAGTTACTTTAAAAATGCTTCTCTCGTTTACTACTGTAACTATGTGCTGGGAACCTACAATGATGGAGTGACCCAGACCCTTGTTTCCGTGATCGGCGGCATTCCCATGGGGATCGGCATCTTTGCGGTGTGGCCGCTGGCGAAAAAATTCGGCAAGCGGAACGTGACGCTGGCCGGATTCATCCTTTATGCCATTGGAGGCGCAGTCTGCCTGATCGGCCCGCGGAACATGGTCATTGTGCTGGCGGGGCAGTTCATTAAAAACATCGGAGGCCTGCCATGCGCCTACGTCTTTGCCGCGCTCACCGCCGATGTGCTGGATCATATCGAGTGGAAATATACCTTCCGCTGTGACGGGCTGGCTACCTCCATAAACAGCATTATTATCACGGTATCAACCGGTGTGGCCGCTGGCGTGCTGAATTTCTGCCTTGCCAGATCCGGCTATGTTGCGCCGGAATTTGTGGAAGCTACCGGTCAGACGGTGGGCGCTGTCCAGAACGCGGCTACGCAGAATGTGTTTATTTTCTTCTTTCTGGGGCTGGAGATTATCACCGCGATTATCCTGATTTTGCTGCTGAGATTTCTGGATGTGGAGAAGCATATCGACAAGGAGCAGGCTGAAATCAAAGCCCGCCGCAGGGCTTAGCAGGGCCGGTTGTAAATTAAGGAATTGTGGACATATAGTTTAGCTCCGGCTTGTCCGGGTCAGGGAGGAAGCATGATACAGGCAGTAAGGTTAAGAACAGAATATCTGGAAAATCCCCTGGGAATTGATGTGCAGAACCCGGGACTAATGTGGAACGTGGAAGGCGCGGTAAGGCAGACAGCCTATCGCATCCTGGCGCAGACAGAGGGCGAAACCATATGGGACAGCGGTAAGACAGCCTCTTCCCGAATGACAGGGATCCGGTTTCCCCATATGCTTGTCTCCCGCCAGCGCGTGCTCTGGAAGGTCAAACTGTGGGATGAAAACGATGGGGCGGGGGACTGGTCCGAAGAGGCATTCTTTGAAATGGGTCTGCTGGAACCCATGGACTGGGGCGCAAAATGGATCACAGGCAATTATCGGGTGAACAGGAAGAAGCGCTATCCAGTAGATTGCTTCCTGAAAAAGGTGGAGGTCTCCCAAGAAGTGAAGTCTGCCAGGCTGTACATTACGGCCTGCGGGCTTTATGAGGCGAGGCTGGACGGAAGTAAAATCGGCGATTTCTGCCTTGCGCCCGGCTATACGGATTACAATAAAAGAGTGCAGTACCAGACGTATGATGTGGCCCGGCTGCTGGAAAAGGGAAATCATACCCTGACAGTGCAGCTTGCGGACGGCTGGTACAGGGGGAGCGTCGGGGCCTGGGGAATCCGAAATCAGTATGGGACAGAGACCAAATTCCTTGCCCAGCTGGAAATTCTGTATAGAGACGGAAGCTCCGAAAAGGTCTTTACAGACCAGTCCTGGAGCTGGTCCAATGACGGCCCCATCCGTTTTGCGGACAACAAGGACGGGGAGATCGTGGAGGCTTTCCGAACACCTGCATATGGCGGCAGGGCAAAGGCGACGTCCCATAAGGTTCTGCCCAGTGCATCCAATAATGTGACGGTGGCGGAGCGGGAGCATTTTACACCGATCCTTACGAAAGCGCCAAACGGCAGGATGCTGCTGGACTTCGGACAGAACATCGCAGGATACATTTCCCTCCGCGTCCAGGCGAAAAAAGGACAGCGGCTGCTGTTCCGTTTCGGGGAGCTGCTGAATCAGGACGGAAATCTGACCCAGAAAAATATCCAGTGCAGCAATAAAAAGGTCACCACTCCGCTTCAGAAGATAGAATATGCCTGCCAGGAGGGCGACAATGCATACAAGACGACTTTTTCCGTATTTGGTTTTCGGTATGCGGAAGTGGAAACGGATCTCATCCTGAAGCCTGAAAATGTAACGGCCATTGCCGTGTACTCTGATTTGGAGCAGACAGGATACTTTGAGAGCTCCAATGAATTGCTGAATCGTTTCGTGGATGCGGTCGTCTGGTCGGCGAAAGGCAATTCCCTGGACATCCCCACGGACTGCCCCACCAGGGAGCGCCATGGCTGGACGGGGGACGCCCAGATTTTCTTCGAGTCTGCCAATTATCTCTTTGACTATGCCGCCTTCTCCAAAAAGTATCTGCGGGATGTGTTCGACTGGCAGAAAAAGGATGGCAGGCTTCCCCAGATCGCGCCCTACGGGGGCACTGACTTCTATATGTGGACCATGAACGGCAGTGTGGGCTGGTCCGATGTGGGGATACTGAACCCCTATCGTTTCTGGAAAATGTACGGGGACAGGAGGATTCTGACGGAATACTATGACCGTATGAAGCGTTATGCGCAATTCATGATGAGACGCTGCGGGAAGTCGGGTTTTATGGCAAGGCCTCTGGGCCTGAAGGGAGAGGCAGGGAAATATGCCGTGAACACCGGGCAGTCCTACGGCGAGTGGGCGGAACCGGCGGACGTGCATCCCAATGACTGGAAGGATATGGCCGCGCCGCATCCGGAAGTGTCCACCGCATATACGTCCCATGTGCTGGGATGCATGGCGGAAATAGCCCAGGAGCTTAAGCATGAAGAAGACGCCGCTGTATTCAGAAGATACAGTGAGGGATGCAGGAAAGCATATCAGGAAATGGCTGAAACGGCAGGGTATTCCCTGGATACAGACCGGCAGGCGCGGCTCGTCCGTCCCCTGGCCTTTGCTTTGCTGGATGGAGAGCAGACTGCTTACGCAAGGGAGCGGCTGCTCAGGGCCCTTGAGAATTACGGCTGGCGCCTGGGGACGGGATTCCTGTCCACGCCGCTGATTCTGGAGGTATTGGCAGAGTTTGACCTTGAGGCGGCCTACCGTCTGCTGGAAAACGAGGAAATGCCGGGCTGGCTGTTCATGCCGAAGAACGGCGCCACCACCGTATGGGAATCCTGGGAAGGGCCCTGCGCCCAGGGCGGCATCGCTTCGCTGAACCATTATTCCAAGGGGGCTGTCTGTGCGTGGCTGTTTCAGACCATGTGCGGTATCCGCATGGACGGGGAGAACCGGTTCGTCATTGCCCCGCGGCCGGGAGGCAGTTTTACCTATGCCGGCGCGGAATACAGAAGCATATATGGTATGGTCAGGAGCGGATGGAGACGGGAGAAGGGAAAAACTGTGTATACAGTGACGGTTCCGGCCAATTGCGAAGCGGAGCTTCGTATTCCGGGCCGAATGCCGGAGACGGTAGATGCGGGAGATTATGTGCTGACGGTTTGAGGAACGAATATTCCGGAAGGAAAAGCCGGGCTGGAGATTCATTGACAGGCATAGGCTGTAATGTGGTCGGGTTGCCCGGAAATTTTAACTGTTAGGCAGTATAAATAAAAAGGAAGAAAACGATGGAAAAAATTTTGCTCAATGGAACCAGATTCATAAACGAGTCAGGCAGAGAGGTGATTCTGCATGGCATGAATGTCCTCTGCAGGGATGCGGCGCTTGGACATTTTTATCCTGATTTTGAAAATGCATTTCCTTTTTTTCAACGGATGGGGTTTAATCTGCTGCGTTTCGGCATTTTCTGGCATGGCGTCGAGCCCCGGCCGGGAGTTTATGACGAGACGTATCTGGGAAGGGTGAAGGAAATTGTGAACCTCGCCGAGAGCTGCGGTATCTATATTATTCTTGATATGCATCAGGATCTGTTTGCCCAAAAGTATATTGACGGAGCGCCGGACTGGGCCTGCCTGGACGATGGGCTGCCGCATCCCGAGAGCTGTACCATCTGGTATAATGCATATCTGGAAAGCGATGCTATCATCCGGGCGGCAGATAATTTTTGGGCGAATAAGCCCGCGGAGGACGGGGCGGGGCTTCTGGATCATTATTCTTCCATGTGGGAGAAAATTGCGGAGACCTTTGCGGACTGCTCCAATGTGATTGGATTTGAACCCATGAACGAGCCTTTTATGGGGAGCATTGCGCGGGAAGCCTTTGGATACGCAACCAGGAAAATGATGGAGACGAATCCTGCATTTGACCTTACGAAGCCAGAGGCTGTCACGGAAGAGGAGCAGGCGGCGTTCATGGGCATTGTGAGCCGGCGTTTTCTGGAATTTGACAGGACGACATTGATGGACTATTACCGCCGTATGCAGAGGGCAATCCGCAAATACAGCGATAAACCGATCGTAACCGGCGGGAACATCTATTGCAGCACTAACATCCCTACCGGCATTGAACGGCTTGAGGAGGGCAATCAGATTTATGCTCCTCATGGCTATGACTCGGTGGTTGATTCAGCCCGCTATGAAAGCTTCAGCAAGAGAAATGTGGAGCTGCTCTATGAAGAGAAGCGCAGGGGGCAGGAACGTCTGGGACTGCCGACTATTGTGGGGGAATGGGGAGCCTTTCCTTCGGAAAAGTTTACGAACGATCTGATCAGGCATATGAACGGCATCCTTGAGAAAAATCTCTGGGGCTCCGCATATTGCGAATATCATCCCGGCATGGAAAGTGACGCGAACTTCTCTTCGCTCTGCCGCACTTATCCGGCAGAGACGGCGGGAAAGCTGGAAATGTACCGTTATGACGAGGATGCGCAGCGTTTTGAAATGATTTTTGAAGCAGAGGGGTCAGGCGAGACCCGAATATTCTGCTCTTTCATTCCGCAGGGGGTTGAGTGTAATCTGCCCCATAGTTTTCGGATAGAACAGCTTTCGGATAGGAGCTGCTGCTGTTTTTTGAAAACAGATATTGCAGGGAGAGCCTGTGTTGTAGTAAAATAGCGGAAGACTTTGGAAGAACATTGGGTAAAATAATCAGGAGGAGCACTGCGCATATGGAGAAAAACAGAAAAGCAGAAGAGGAAGGCAGGGAAATGGTTTCTTTTGAACCTGAAAAGCTGGCCTGGGTCAATGAACCGGCCGAGTATGTGATTGGCGGCAGTGAGATCAGAATCCGGACGGAACCCGGCACAGACTTGTGGCAGAGGACATATTATCATTTCCGGAATGACAACGCCCCTGTACTGCAGATGGAGACAGAAGAGAAGTATTTCAGCTTTGTAGTAAAGACGGACTTTGCAGACAGCCACCACAGGTTTGACCAGTGCGGCATAGTGATGTACCTGGACAGTGAAAACTGGCTGAAGGCTTCCGTGGAATATGAAACCGGGGAATACCAGCATCTGGGGAGCGTGGTGACGAATAACGGATACTCCGACTGGGCCACAACAGTCATAGGGGCCTCTGTGAAAACAATGTGGTACCGGTTCAGCCGCAGGGAGGATGATTACTGTATTGAATGTTCGGAGGACGGGGCAACATTCCGCCAGATGCGGATATGCCATATGCACAAAGGGAAGGGGAAGATCCGGTTCGGTATCTACGCCTGCTCCCCGGAGGAATCCTCCTTTCAGGCGGTGTTCTCAAAAATGCAGCTCATGGAATGCCAGTGGGAAGCCCATGACGGCCAGCAGCCTGACAGGAATGAGTGAACTTACAGATAGGGGAAAGGCAAGCGGTGATTTTGACTGGAGCGAAATTAGCCCCACGATTTTCGGGGCAGTGTTTGAAAGTACTGGTTCCACGGCAAGTGAAATCGTTAAGCAGTATAAATTTGCAGTACAACGCAATCAGCAGTCATGCTCTCCGGCATGACCGCTTTTCCATGCCTTGCTCATAGCGCTTACAATCCCGAAATAGCAAATATAAAAAACCACAATACACGCCCCAAACTCACCGGTTAATTTGAGCAGAATATTGTTCAAAGAAGCCGGCAATAGTAAGTTCATTTTTCCATTCAGTAACGGTATGCAGAATAAAATAATCAATAAAGCCATTATCATTGGAGAGGACAATTTAATTGCAATCTGCTGATTCACAAGTCTTGCGATCTGCTTATCGCTTTTTCCCATACAGCGCATTATCCGATTGCTTTTTGCATTCTGCCTGAGCTCTATGATCTGCTGCAGGGATAATATCGAAAAATAAATAACCAGAAACACGATACAGATGCTTATTTGTGCAGTTCCCATCCACTGGCGCATAGCCGTATCAAAAAGCTGAAATTCCGGCTGCAGTATCAGTATTCCGGTTACAAAAGAAGCCCCGGAAAACAAAAAGCATATGCAGAAAACAGCATTAACCATAGCGGCCGTTTTGAAATTTGATGTTATATTTGCCGTAATATATAGCCGGTCTTTTTGATATATCCTAACGGATTTCATACGCCTGTACGCATATAAATAGCCAAACACCCATTTGTAAAAAGCAAAAACAGATATTAACAAAGGGATTGCTGTAACAGATACGGGGTAAACGATGTAAACTTCCGGCAGGAAAACAATGCCGCAGACGCAGCCAAGGAAGCACACAAAACACAAAAAGAAAAGAATGCCCCATTTTTTATAGTTTCCTATATTTTTTACGCTTTGACTGCGGTTCCTTTCATACATCAGCTCCCTTATCTGCAGCTTGTCTAAACGCTGCTTCAATCGAAAAGAACACACTGTTTCAATAAGGCAAAAAAACAGGAACGTATGGAACATACTTTTACCGTAAAGGATTCCGCAATGTTCCATTTCATGCAGCGGCTCACGGAAATACCAGAATCCATATATGGAAAAGCCCATTGTTGTTCCTGCTATATAGCAGAAAAAACCAATCAACAGGACTTCGCATAGGAACAGCCGGGTTACTCTCTTTT
The DNA here is from genome assembly GCF_948601915.1 of uncultured Acetatifactor sp. Taxonomy (NCBI): domain Bacteria; kingdom Bacillati; phylum Bacillota; class Clostridia; order Lachnospirales; family Lachnospiraceae; genus Acetatifactor; species uncultured Acetatifactor sp. The sequence goes on from NZ_CAPDXS010000034.1 coordinate 19,579, forward strand.
TTCCCATACCCAATAATAAATAGCTTGCAAACTCTTTTGCCCGCTGCTTTAACATGAAAGTATCTATATATCCGACTAAAACGATTTGAATGGCCGCTATCAACAGTGGCAGAGAGATCACTTGAAAACCGGCTGATTCTCCTATAATGGTGATACAATTGGATACCTCTATCATCGCCAAAAGCACGGTCATGGTAACCACATATAAAAGATAATCTGTAAAAGACCGCCTGGCATTGCGGATTGACAACTTCAAATACATCTAGCTTTCTCCCCCCATCCATTCTATTTTCTTCAAAATATCCGCGAAAAAGGTCTGCTTGTTTTCCTGTTCCCGGTTTAAAGCAGCTTTTATTTCGCCGTCCTTCATGAACAAAATCCTGTCGCAATAGCTGGCCGCCATGACATCGTGCGTGACCATCAATATTGTTGCGCCGTACTCTCTGCAAAGCATGACAAGGGTGTCCAAAAGCTGTCTGGCAGCGTGGGAATCTAATGCCCCGGTAGGCTCGTCCGCAAGTATAATATCCGGATTTACCACGATAGCACGGGCGCAGGCGCAGCGCTGCCGTTGTCCTCCCGATACCTCATACGGAAATTTATCTAATATCGCCGATATATCCAGCTTTTCAGATAAACTTTGAATCGTTGGAAGAATGCTTTCTTTGGGAACCTCTTTAATTGTCAAAGCAAGCGCAATATTTTCATAGATAGTCAAAGTTTCAAGCAAATTGTATTCTTGGAAAACAAAGCCTAAATGTCTGCGGCGAAATTCTGCGGCAGCCTCGTCTGGTATATCCACTATATTCTGCCCGCTTATTCGTATCGTCCCATTTGTGGGCTTGTCTATTGTGGCTATTAAATTGAGCAATGTTGTTTTCCCGGAACCGGAGGCCCCCATGATTCCGACAAAGCTGCCTTGCGGTATCTGAAAACTTATGTCCTTTACGGCCAATACAGAATTATTTTCTGTTTCATGCCCTGTTGAAACATTTTCATGCCCTGTTGAAACATTTTCATGCCCTGTTGAAACATTTTCATAGAGTTTGGAGACATTTTCAACTTCCAAAACATTTTCGGGGGTTGTATCACTTTCTTTTGATTCCCGGGAATGTACTTTTTCCCTATTGTCGTGTCCTAACCAATTTGTAATCACGTCCATAAGAACCTCATCTGCTCGTTCTTTCCATTTTTCTTCTGCAATGCGCTCACCCGCAAATAGTTCATTCAAAGTAACGTCTAAAAGGGTGCATAAAGGCATAAACAGAGACAAATCCGGCATAGACCGTCCTGTTTCCCATTTTGAGACAGCCTTATCGGTTATTTCCAGTTTTTCTGCCAACTGGCTTTGCGTCCAGCCTTTTGCTTTCCGGCGTTCGGAAATAAAAGCTCCAATCTTAATCTGATTCATCATTCGGCCCTCCTGCTTGCGGTTATTATATAAATCCGGCTTAAAAATGAACACCTACCAACGGTAGAGTTGGATAGAACGGGGCTTTTTGACTCTGCCGATAGTATAGTCCGGAACGGAATTTGATGAAATATAAGGAAATATGTACATTCAGATTATATCATTCCGCTTTCTCTAAATCTATCTTGTTTGTGAGATTTAGCTTCTTTGGTTCGATGATTGCCGGATCAGGATGTCGGATTTCTTGGAGAATGCATCGGATTTGTGGGAGAATATTTTTTGAAAATTTTATAAACTATTCTCAGATGACATGCAGAAAGCAGACAGGAAGGCAACCTGAGAATGAAGAAGGAGGTACTACTTTATGAAAGGCGCAAAGAGAGTGATTCTCGGACTGGCAGGACTGGGCATGGCGGCCGCCCTGGGCGGCTGCGGCATCCTGAGGGGAGCCGGGAACACTGCCACGGATCTGAACCCGGAAGACGACACCTACTATACCATGTGGATCCACAGCGGCCCCGGCTCGTCCTATTACACGGAGTACGAAGACAATCCGGCAGTCAAATATGCGGAGACCATGACCTGGGGAGAGGAGGGCAAATCCATCTTCATCGACTTCGTCATTCCGCCCGCCAATAAGGAACCAGACGACCTGCAGAACATGTATATCAACGGGAACCTGACCCATGTTCTGGACGGCGTCATCTGCGACAGCGCGGACATCATGTATGCCAATAACCGAATCATCGACCTGACGGAATATGTGAACCAGTACATGCCCAATTACAAAAAGGTGCTGGATACGGTGGAGGACGTGAGGAAGAGCGCCGTCTTCAACATTGACGGGGAAGAGAAGATATTGGGAATCGTGACGGTGAACGAGTCCTACAAGGATGTGAATTTCGGCTATGAGTACCGCCGTGACTGGATCGTGAAATACGGCAGCAATCCCCAGACGGGGGCGGCCTTTAGCGGCGGATATACGGACGAGAGCGATCCGGACAGCTGGGAGGACGATGTGGTGTTCCCCAGCGGCGGAAGCGACCCGGTGTACATCAGCGACTGGGAGTGGATGTTCGGCATCTTTGAGACGGCCATGGAGGATATGGGGATTGA